>DRLW01000498.1 GCA_011375275.1 Bacteroidota bacterium | reverse complement strand
TCGCCAGCCCGAATGCGGCTATGGATCAGGCACGATGGTGAAGACGTAGCCGAAGTGGCAACACTTCGGGCGCACTGATATGGCAGAAGCAGCCGAAGTGGCAACACTTCGGGCACACCAAGCGCCGGAACTCTTGCGAGTTCCGCTACAGGCCGGCAAAACATGTGCTCATGCGCTGTATCAGTCTCTCTCCTTTTCGCCAGCCCGAATGCGGCTATGGATCAGGCACGATGGTGAAGACGTAGCCGAAGTGGCAACACTTCGGGCGCACTGATATGGCGGAAGCAGCCGAAGTGGCAACACTTCGGGCACACCAAGCGCCGGAACTCTTGCGAGTTCCGCTACACGTGGGGAAAAACCTCGCCCAACTCCTGCCACTAAACTGGCCGCCGGGAACTGTGAAAAAGCCATGCAGGCCGTCGTGCACGGATACGGGGTCTGAGCAACTATTCATATGGAGGATTCACAAAAATAAGAATAGATATAATGCATAATTATGCAGGATGCAAATAAAGATGCACCAATGAAATCATTTTGCATTTTTTCTTCCCCTGTCGTCCCGGAAGCCGGGCGGCCACGGCTCGCCACACAGATGGCCACCAACGAAAAAGGCGGATTTGTTTATCCGCCTTTATACTGAAAAACGATGCCGTCAGCAAACCAGCTTACCTCTGATTTTGCTGTGAACAGACCGGGACTCATGGTGTGCTGAAGCCCGGTCGTATGCTACTCTTCGCCGCGCATTCTCTTGCCCCAGTTGATGAAAACATCGGCGACGGAATCTTTATCCATCTTGTTTTCTTCCAGAGCTTTGAGTTTTTCTTCAATCTCTTCACGTGCTTTTTGAATCATCTCACGCAGATCATCATTTTCCTGCTCGATCTCGAGAAAATTGGTTTCCAGCTCTTCCTTGAGTTCTCTATCGAGATTTTCAAACTTGCCATCGATTTCCTCAAGCTTGCTATTGGATTTTTCGATGAGTTCATGGACGTTTTTTTCCATTTCGCGCAACCGATTTTCCCACCGCACGATAAAATCTCCGAGCAGAATCTTGCGAATCTGACTCAGGCCATCCACCATATTGGCACCCGGATGGACGGCAGCCGGCCTGCTGACTCTATCGTTCGTCATGGTCGATTCAACCTGGTTCGCTTTTGCATTCATAATTGTGCCCACCTAATGTTAAAATGAGTTATTGTGTTCTCTTCTCCAGGCACAAATTGCCTGGCATTTCGCTGTTGATGCATTCATATCCTGCCATCAAACGGCACTGACTTCTCGAACTTGATGTTGGTGGCAATGGTCAGAATATGCAGGCACTCGAGGACAAAACGCCTGGCCAGCCCTGATGTCCTTCATGAGGTGGACATGATGCTGTTCGTACTCCTGAGTCTGCATCGTCAGACGAGGGAGACGAAGTGCAAGCCCGCTTCCCTGCATGCTTACATTACCTGAAAAAACAAGGTGACCCGTTCAGATTTCCGCTTTTCAGCAGACCACTCTGTCTCCGAACGAAGCGAAAACAAAACTAATTTTCAACTATCCGGACTTTCTCTGCGCAAAGCGCTCATCTGAGAATAAATCGGGATAAGATAGTTTGTCATATTCAATTACAAACAAACCGGACAAGCGCAGAAAATAATTTCTTTTTTGGTTTATTCTCGACCTGCAAAATGTGCCGCCGGAAAATATAAGACGGCGCCCTATTCATCGAACAGGTACTCCGTATCAAAAGCGCAGGCGAATCGATGATTTTATGGCTTTCATTCGAGATGGATATCATCGAAAAACAACTGTGTTCCGCGTACCGGCTCAGGAATAACCAGCCGCGCGGAGAGAACCAGCGAAAGATCAGCCGGGGCACCATCACCGGGATAGCGCAGGCTGTGCAGTGGAATGCGCTTATGGTGATCCCCCGCTGCGACAGGAACGGGCAGGCTCACCAGCACGAACTCCCCGTCGCGATAGAGACCAAGATGCAACAGCAGCGGCACAGGCCGTGACTGTGGATTACGGACATCGAAAACCAGTGCATCAAAGCCGGACCAGTCGGCGAAAAGACCGTTGAACTTCAGACCGAGATTTTCTCCCTGCAAAAAACGCACACGCAGGCCCCAGTGGCCGCTGGTGACAAAGCTGGAATCACGCGCATAGAGTTGGCCACAGTCCCACGAGATGCGATCCAGTTCAGCGTCGGTTTCGAAATCATACACAAAGCCCAAAGGGTCTGCCGGGCGCTGCAGGGGATGGCAGGCCGCAAGCACAGACAGAACGCTGCAGAGTCCAATCAGTCGCAGATTACTCACTCTCCCTCCCTTGTTCAGAAGTGCCGGTAAAGGTAAACACCGCGATTTCCGGAGGCACTCCGAAACGCAGCTCGACATCGGTCATGCCCAGCCCGCTGCTGACGTACAGGTACTTCCTGCCGCGGGAAAACAAACCGTGCATGTGGTCCGGGTCAGGTTTTTTATCCGTCATCTTCCAGATAAAAGCCGGCAGCCAGATTTGGCCACCGTGGGTGTCACCGGAGAAAACAAACACAGGTACGTTGTCCGGAACGCGGTACCATGCCAGCGAGGTATGCGACAACAGCAGGGTAGGCGTTTTCGCAAGCAGGGAATCGACGATCGTGAGATCGGGCTGCATGTTCTGGCGGCAGTCCAGCCCCGCAATGCGCAGTGTTTTGCCGTCAACAGTGATTTCGATCCACTCGTCGCGCAGGAATCGGACCTGGTGCTGCTCCGGTGGTTCCGCGCTGCCGGGCTTATGGCAGAAGCCGCAGCTCGCGGAGCGCAGAGTGTAGTCTGCATCACCCATGACTGCAAAAACCCCCAGCGGGGCGTGCAGACCGGCGAGCAGCTCAAAAGCGACAGCATAATCCGGGTGTCCGGTGAACCAGCGCACAAAATCACCGGTCAGCACGATCATATCCGGCTCGATGGCGGCCACACGGGAGAGAATTTCGCGCATATAAGCCGTATCGCCGCGGTCAAAATGAGGATCGCTCAGGTGGACGATGGTTTTTCCGCTCAGCACACCGGCAAAGGCCTGATCGCGGATGGTGAAGTGACGCACACGCACGCGGTAGGAGTCCTGCCAGAACAGGAGCACGACAACCGTGATGAGTATTCCGGCCAGCCATAGAGCTTTATTTTTTGGGGAAACCGGCATGAGCTGTTTTCTTTCCTATCGATTCTATCTGTTCCACCCTGATTTTCCGGGTTCGTGTACGCCGGCAAGGCTGCTTTCTCCTCATTCCGCTGCTGCGCGGGACAACGCCGGTGTGCCGGCTCGCACGTACTGTTTTTCAAAGCAGTGGCCATTCTGGCCGGAGATAGTGCGGCAACCACAGTCCCTGCCCCGGCCCATGCAAAATATCTACACGCCATGCGCGGAAAATGGAGCAAAAAATACTCACTTCCATGCATTGCAGGGTATTTAAAGCTTGCTCATCCAACAGCAGTTTGCTATCTTCGCGCGTTTGATTGTTTGAGCCAGATGGCCTTCGAAGACTCTCTGGCGGACACGCGTTTGTCCAGCAAAAACCGCTTTATGGCAGAGGACATCGTTTCACCATTTTCGGAATAAATTTATGAAACCTCATGTGGAATCCCTGCAGGCCCAGAGCAGGCAGGGGAATGATATGATCGAGCTTTACCGTGCTCTGCGCACGCCGCGGATGATTGAAGAGAGAATGCTGCTGCTTCTGCGGCAGGGGAAAATCAGCAAATGGTTCTCCGGCATCGGCCAGGAGGCCATCAGCGTTGGCAGCACCATCGCTCTGGACCCGGCCGATATCATCCTGCCGATGCACCGCAACCTCGGTGTTTTCACCACTCGCAAAGTGGATCTCGTACGTCTGTTCCGGCAACTGTTAGGCCGGGATGGCGGTTTCAGCAAAGGTCGCGAGCGCTCCTTCCATTTTGGCGCACCCGAGTATAATATTATCGGTATGATATCGCACCTGGCCGCCATGCTGCCGGTTGCTGACGGCTTTGCACTGGCTTTTCAGTTGCGCAAGCAACAAAACATCGCCCTCGCCTTTACCGGTGACGGTGCCTCCAGCGAAGGTGATTTTCACGAAGCCCTCAACCTCGCCGCGGTCTGGAACCTGCCTGTCATCTTTCTGATTGAAAACAACGGCTATGGCCTGTCCACACCGACTCATGAGCAATATCGCTGCAAGCACCTCGCTGACCGTGCCATCGGTTACGGCATCCGCGGTGTGCGTATCGACGGCAACGACGTGTTGCGCGTTCGAGAAACCATCTCCAGAGCACGACAGGACATCATCGCAGGCGCCGGGCCGGTGCTGATCGAGGCTGAGACGTTCCGTATGCGCGGCCACGAGGAAGCTTCTGGCATCAAATACGTCCCAAAAGCTTTGCTGCAAAAGTGGCAGAAAAAAGACCCGTTGTTGCGTTTCGAGAAGCATCTGCTCAAAAGTGGACTGATCGACCAGGCCGGCATCGAAGAGATCAGCGCAAGCATTCGCGCGGAGATCGAGCAGGCGCTGGAACAGGCACTCTCCAGCCCTGAACCGGCCAGTACGGCCGCGGCCGAGCTTGCCGATGTTTACGCGCCAACGCCGGCGATCAGCACCCAAAGCGAGGCCGGAGCGGACCATGAACTCCGCTTTGTCGATGCCATCAGCGAGGGGCTGCGGCAAAAAATGCAGGCAGATGATACGGTGATTTTGATGGGACAGGACATCGCCGACTACGGGGGTGTGTTTAAAATCACGCAGGGATTTGTCGAAGAGTTCGGCCGCGAGCGTGTGCGCAATACGCCGATCATCGAGTCAGGCGTGGTCGGTGCAGCTATGGGCCTGGCGCTGGCCGGTTTCAAGCCGGTGGTGGAAATGCAGTTTGCGGATTTTGTCACCTGCGCGTTTAACCAGATCGCCAACAACCTTGCCAAAACGCACTACCGCTGGGGCAGTGCGATCAACGTCACCATACGCATGCCGGCCGGCGGTGGCATGGGCGCCGGCCCATTTCATTCGCAAACGCCGGAGGCCTGGTTTCTGCACGTCCCCGGCCTGAAAGTCGCCTACCCGGCCACGCCGGCAGATGCCAAAGGCCTGCTGCTCAGCGCGATCGATGATCCTAATCCGGTCCTCTTTTTCGAACACAAAGGGCTGTATCGCAGTCTGAAAGGCATGGTTCCCACCGGTCTGCAGCCGGTTCCCTTTGGCCAGGCAGCGATTTGCCGCCAGGGCACTGATGCCACTATCATCACCTGGGGCAAGGGTGTCCACCTGGCTTTACAAGCTGCTGAAAAACTCTCGGCACAGGGAGCTGAAATCGAGGTCATCGATCTGCGCACACTGGCGCCGTGGGATAAGGACAGCGTGCTCGCTTCTGTTGCGAAAACTTCGCGGGCGCTCATCCTGCACGAAGCGAACCTGACCTGCGGTTTTGGTGCTGAAATCGCTGCCGTCCTGAGCGAGGCAGCTTTCACCAGCCTCGATGCACCAATCATGCGCGTAGCCGCGCTGGACACCCCTGTGCCGTTCAGCCCGAATCTGGAAAAAAATCTGTACATGCCGGACGAACGGCTGTTGCCGCAACTGTACAAACTGCTGGAGTTTTAACCGGGAAACCCGCATTCTCCACAAAGCAGCGCTCCGGCCATGGGCACGCACTAGCCTGGCCCCCTGAAACGAAGGCGCACAAAGCAGTTGCTTGCAACGTTTAATTTCCGCATGTTGTCTTGCACGATATGCCATAAAAAAAGAAACCGGCTGAGGCCGGTCACAATCAGCTACAAGGAGTTATCCAACGATGAAATTCATCTCTTTCATTCTGCTTTTTTTAACGACAAGTTTTATCGCGGCATCACCGGCATCAGCACAGAAAAAACAGGCGGTTGCCAAGAAAGACAGCATGCACGCCATAGTGTACAAATCACCGACCTGCGGCTGCTGCAGCAAATGGGAAGATCATCTGCGCAATTCGGGTTTTACCGTCGATTCGCGTATCACCCGCCACGGCGCGCAGATCAAAAAACGCCTGAACATCCCGCGCCAGTTGCAATCCTGCCACACGGCCATCATCGGCGAATACCTCGTCGAGGGGCATGTGCCGGCTTCTGACATCAAACGCATGCTCAAGGAGAAACCGGATATTCTCGGCCTGACTGCTCCGGGCATGCCCCAGGAATCTCCCGGTATGCAACCCGAAGGGAAAAAGCCGGCAAACTACGACGTGCTCAGCTTTACCCGCGACGGCAAAACCAAGGTCTATACCTCGTATTAACCGAATTGATCCCCGGCGCTTTCGAGAGCTCCGGGGATTTTTTTGCCCTGTAAGGGTTACTCCCCCCGCAGTTGGAGACGTCTCTTCCCTCCTTGCCCGCCCGGTTTCTGCTTCCTCCTTGCCTTTCTGACCACAGTGATGTATCTTTGTGCTTTTGCCGGGACGGCACAAACGCACGGGGAAACCAGTCAACCCGGCCAGCGTTCAAGGAAATGTTATCGAAAACCCGAAACCTGACATTCACTAATTCCAGACCCGACCCATGAAAAAGCTCATCGCACTTTTATTTTTTTCCATCTTTGTCTCTCCGGCCAGCCTGGTACAGGCGCAGCAGTTACGGCCCGGGAATTATCTCGAATATATCTTTGCCGGTGAGCACAGCGTGCATCAGGCTACAGCGCTTTTTTACAATAACCTGAACATGCTGCGCGATTCGACGGATTATAACAACAAGATGATCAGCCGCCTGTTTATCGATCTCAACGAAATCATCTCTCCGGTCGAAAGCAAATCATGGCAGACTCTGAAGACCAACGCCGCGCGGGTTGAGTTCCTGCTCAATTTCTGGCGCCAGCGCGACCCGACGCGCTCAACATTTGCCAACGAACGACTCTACGAACACTACAAGCGCCTGCTGGTGGCCCGGAAGTACTATGCGAACAAATCCGAAAAAGGCTATGACGACCGCGGGCGGGTTTACATTCGCTACGGCGAGCCGGATCAGATATACGAAGAAGAACCCCTGGAGCTTGGCCAGGAAGACCTCAGTTTTCGTACACCGCTGTTGAGCTGGTTTTATTACCGCCTCGAGCCCAAAGTCGTATTCGATTTTGTCGAGAACAGAAACGGCTACACCATCACCTATAACATCAACCAGGGTCTCGAGGTACTGAATGCCAAAGATGCCTATGAGGTGATGAAGAAAATCTACGAGAAACGCAGCATCATCTCTCCCGCAGCCCAGGCAATCGCTTTTGGGTTCCGCGACAAGCCGGACCTGACCGCTTCAACAGCCAATGATGCCTACCAGAAAATCCAGCTCATGGAAACGGGAATCAAGTTCGCTGAGGACATGAAGGAAAAGCACCAGAAGATTCCTCCTGTCGTGAGTACGTTTTTCAAAAATCTTCCTTTTGATTCCATCGTCAGCTACCTGGAAAACCCGGACAAGAGCCAGACCTGCGTGGTGGTACACCGGGTGGACAGCGATAAAATCAACTTCAGCGACGGCCAGCTCAGGGCGGATATCACCGTGACGACGACCCTGGGGGATGAATACTATAACATCATCTCCGAGAAAACCGGCCGCATCGAGGTGCCGCGCTCGGGCAGCGCGCATCTGGTCCATCCTTTCGCGCTCAGGGCCGGGGATTTTTACATCTTTTCCGAAGTGCTCAACGAGGCAGCGCGCCAGCAGGGCAAGACCGCGGTTTTGATGAAGCATGTACCCAGACCGGCCGACAGCCTCGGCATCAGCTCTATCCTGCTCGCTGATCAAATCCGCGAAACAGCGAAAGCCGCTGCAAACAGCACGGTATCGTTCTGGCGCAACGGCCTGGAGATCACACCGATCGCTTCGCGCACGTTCAGTAATCAGGACAAAAAATTTCTCTATTTTGAAGTCTATGGCCTGAAAAAAGACGCGGACGGTAAAACCAGCTATGACATCGCTTATACGGTTAAGGATGCCAAGGAAGGCGGGCTGAGCGCCCTGGCGGAAAAACTCAACCCCTTTTCCTCGGGCAAGAGATTTATCGAATTCAGCGAGAGCCGCCAGGGAACCTCCGCACGCGATGTCGCCTGGTCTGAGCTGGATTTCACCCGAATGAAAAAAGGCAAATATAATCTGTTCGTTCAGGTGAGGGACCGCAACAGCGGCGCCTTGCAACGCAAAGTTTTCGCATTTGAACTGAAATAACCGGCCCAAAAACAGCCGGACACAACAGACACCCAGCACAGCACTGCATCCCGAATGACTCGGACTATCCATCATAAGGACGATGAGCATGCATATCACGCTGTCGATTTTGTTCAGCGCCTGCGCCGTTCTCTGGCTGTCCTGCGCCAGCGAACCGTATTACGCTGAAGCGCCGCCACGCCAGGGCACGATCGAGCTGATCGTGCGCCTCGATGGCGTCGGCATGACGCATGCCAGCAATCTGGCTGCAGCCGACCTGATGCAAAAAAGCCTGGCCACAGATTTCTCTGTCGTCGTCAACACACCCTGGTTTGCCGAGGCAGTCGCCCTGTTCGACGAGCACAAGCAAAAAAGCGTGGGCGTGCAACTGACCCTGACCTCCCCCTCTCCCCTTTACGGCATCAGGCCTGTGCATCCCTTTTCCTCACCGACCAACCTGGTCTCGCCGGACGGCTATTTTTATACCAGTTTCGCCGAAGTGCTTGTCAATGGCCTCGACAGCCTGGAAACCATCACCGAGTTCCGCGCGCAAATCCATAAAGCCATGGCAGCCGGGCTCGAAGTCGGCTATATTCATCTCGGTGAACCGATCGCACTGGCGCCGGCCTGGTTTCGTGACATTCTCGAACAACTCGCTTATGAATTTCAGGTTGGCATCACAGGCTATTTCGATGAACGCGAACTGCCGCTGCCACAGGGCAAACGGTTCCGCTATATCGAGATGGCCATGCTCGACCAGCTCAATGTACTCTCCCCCGGCCGCTTCTGCATCGCCGCACAGGCCGTTGCCCGGCACGCCGAACAATTTGCTGCCACAGCAGAGGATACAGCACGCATCGGCTACCTCGCTGACATCAACCGCGTCCTGAAATCCGACATCGTCGCGGCGCTGGCTGCGGAACGGGGGATCGCGCTCACCTCATACCGCGACCTGCTCGTGCGCGCCGGCCTCTGGCGCGACCGCGTAACCCTGAAGGGCGCAAAGTGAGCAGGAGCGACGTCACACCGCAGGAACGGTGTGACGAGAGGCGTTCGTAGTGCGCGCTTCAGCGCGCCCGAAAGCCGCCAATTTTACAGAAGTACCGGAATCTCATCGAAATGGGTGCAGGCATTGGGGAAGGGATATTTCGCTTCGCTGGTGCAATGCCCCGCCGGTGCGGGACAACTGGGGCGTCACACCGCAGAAGCGACGTGAGAGGGCGTTTGTAGTGCGCGCTTCAGCGCACCCGAAAGCCGCCACTTTTACAGAAGGACCGGAATCTCATCGAAATGGGTGCAGGCTTTCTGGGAAGGGGTATTTCGCTTCGCTGGTGCAAAGCCCCGCGGGAGCGGTGTGACGTGAGGAGAGGATGCTCTGCTGGCTGAAAGAGTACATCAGTCCGGGAGTGGTGGCATGGGCGGAATATTATTCTGAAAATCCTGCACGGCCGCTGCAAGGCTGTCATAGCTGCGCATAAACCAGAAGAATTCGAGAATTTTATAGACTTCGAGCACTTCCGGGTTCATGCAGGCGAGCTTGATATCACCACCGGCATCGCGGAATTTTTTGATCTTGCTGAGAAAAACACCCCACGCCATACTGCCGACAAAGCCAACCGCTTCGAGATCGACGACGATGCGGACCATGCCTTCGTCAAAACTGCGATCGAGAATCATCCCCAATTCCCGGGCGGAAACGATGTCGAGATAACCCTGTACGCGCAGGATACAAATTTTTTCCCCGTCACGGCCATCTCTGACCTTTTTATTGACGCCATCCATGACGCAGTCCCTGTAGTTTGTTCAGAGTTGCAATACACTCACCCGCCTGCTTTTGCGTTTTTTCACACACCAAAAAATGAATGGCATTCATTTTTCCGCATGCAACAAATTTGCGCTTGTCATCCGATTCCGGAAGCACTTTCGCGCAAAAGTGATAAGCCCCCCCGCAGCTCCCAGCTCCGCCATCTCCTCAGCGCACGATCATCAGCGGGCGGGTAGCGGTTTTGCCGCCGGCGCTCAGACGCAGGAAATACAGCCCGCTGGGCAGGCCCTCCACCGCGATGACGCCGCTGTGTTCGCCTGCCGTCCTTCTTCCCTCAACGAGCACCCGAACGACCTGGCCCATGATATTGTACAGCCGCAGGCTCACCCGTTGCCCGCTCTGCAAACTATAGCTGAACCGTCCCCGGCCGGAGAGAGGATTCGGCCAGGCCTGTACATGTATCTCGCCGGGCAAAACCACACCCGGGCCGTCAGAAACCGAGGTGATGAGCCGGTTGCGCAGAAAAATCAGACCAGCCTGCTCGTGCCTGATGAGAAAATCCTCGTCGCCATCCCCGTCGAAATCGGCAAGAAGAAAGTCAGGCTTTTGTACCGGCCCCCAGTATGGATCATACGCGATCGTTTCGGGCAGAACTCCGGGCCGCACCTGCCACGAGGGCATCACGGCGCTGCTGTTTTCGTAAAAAACAAAGGGCACGAGGGTTTGCAAGCGGCTGTTCGCAAGCCCAACCACCAGGTCTGCATCTCCGTCCTGATCCAAATCCGTGAAAACCACCTGCTGGACGCTGGTGTCCGGCAGCCCTGCACCCCAGTCCGGGCGTGGCTGCCAGGAGACTCCGCCGCTGCCGTTACGGGTATTTTGATAAAAAATGAACGCGACGCGGCCGCTGTCCGGCCCGCTCGTGGCACATCGCAACAGAAGCGCATCTTCCCTGCCGTCGTCATCGAGGTCTGAAAAGCTCGGCAGCACATGCACGGCCTCGCTGTCCTGCGGTGCGACCATCAGTCCCTGCACGAGCTCTGAACGATCGATCCATACGGGGTGCGAGCCGGTGTCTGAATAGGTGAAGGAAAAGAATGTACCGGCGTCTTGTTTGTTTTTATCCCCCATCCACCCGGAAAGCTCGACCGCTCCATCCTGATCCAGGTCTGTCACCTCGGCGTGAAAATTGGAAAAATACGGATAATCCGCCATCAGCAT
>DRLW01000497.1 GCA_011375275.1 Bacteroidota bacterium | reverse complement strand
GACATCCCCTATATCACCCGTCTCGACGATGAAATCCGTATCTATAAAAAGGATTTCAACGAGGAAAAAGTACGCGGTAAGCATATCGCTCCGCATACCATCGAGATGGCAGCGATGTGGGCGATCCTCACCCGTCTCGAAGACCCGAAGAAAGCGCAGCTCACCCTGTTGCAGAAACTCAAACTCTACAACGGCAAGAGTCTGCCCGGTTTCACGGAAGATAATATCAAGGAATTGCGGCAGGAGACAACGCGCGAGGGCATGGAAGGCATTTCACCGCGCTATATTCAGGACAAGATTTCCAACGCCCTGGTCAACGAAACAGCCAAGAGCAGCATCAACCCGTTCATGGTGTTGAATGAGCTCGAAGCCGGCCTGCGCCACCATTCCCTGATCACCGATGAAGAGCAGAAAAAACGCTATCGCGAGCTGCTCTCTGTGGTCAAGGAAGAGTATTCAGATATCGTCAAGAACGAGGTACAGCGCGCGATTGCTGCCGACGAGGATGCCCTCAAACGCTTGTGCGGCAACTATATCGACAATGTTAAGGCCTATACGCAGAAGCAGAAAGTTAAAAACCCCTACACCGGCGCTGACGAGGAGCCGGATGAGCGGCTGATGCGTTCCATCGAGGTCAAGATCGACATCCCCGAGAGCCGAAAAGATGATTTCAGGCGTGAGATCATGAACTACATCGGTGCGCTGGCGCTGGAAGGGAAGACCTTTGACTACCGTTCCAACGAGCGGTTGCAGAAAGCGCTGGAACTGAAACTGTTCGAAGATCAGAAAGACTCGATCAAACTGACAACGCTGATCTCCAACGTGGTCGATAAAGAGACCCAGGAGAAGATCGACGTGGTCAAGGCGCGGATGATCAAGTACTATGGCTACAATGATGAGAGCGCGACAGACGTGCTCAACTACGTGGCCAGCATCTTCGCCCGCGGTGATGTTAAGGAAAGCGAGTAACCTGCACGCACCAGCAAAATTTGATCGGGAGCACCATGCCACATCGCATAGAAAAAGACCGCGCCCGGTTTCGCAATATCGTGCGCGGTCGCATTAAAAAGAATCTGAAAAAATATATCACCCAGGGCGAGCTGATCGGGCGGAAAGGCAAGGAGCTGGTCTCGATTCCGATTCCACACATCAACATTCCGAAGTTCCGTCATGATCCACGCCAGGCCGGTGGTGTCGGTCAGGGGGAGGGCGAGGAAGGCACACCGATCGGCCGCGCCGACGGCACAGAGCCCGGAGCAGCCGGCAGCGGTCCGGGTGAGCACATTCTCGAAGTCGATGTCCCTCTCGATGAACTCGCTGAAATGCTCGGCGAGGAGCTTGAGCTGCCGAACATCGAGCCCAAGGGCAAGAAGAACGTCGTCTCGGATAAATCGCGCTACACCGGCATCAGCCAGACCGGGCCGGAGTCGTTGCGCCATGCCAAGCGTACTTTCAAACGCGCCTTGCTGCGCCAGGTCGCTACCGGAACCTATGACCCGCGCAACCCGGTGATCATTCCCATACGCGAAGACCGGCGTTACCGCACGTGGAAGACCAAGCAGGAGCCGGAAGCCAACGCCGTTATCGTGTACATGATGGATGTATCCGGCTCTATGGGCGAGGAACAGAAAGAGATCGTGCGCATGGAGTCGTTCTGGATCGATACCTGGCTGCGCAGACAGTATAAGAATATCGAGACGCGCTACATCATTCACGACGCGGTGGCACGGGAGGTCGATCAGGAAACGTTTTACCACACCCGTGAGAGTGGGGGCACGGTGATCTCCTCTGCCTATAAGCTGGCGAAACAGATTCTCGATCAGGATTATGCCGTCGCTGACTGGAATATCTATTTTTTTCATTTTTCCGACGGCGATAACTGGGGCGAGGTGGATACGGATGAATGCCTGAAACTGCTCAGGAACGATCTGATTCCGCCGGCTAATTTGTTTTGTTATGGCCAGGTTGAAAGCCCCTACGGCAGCGGCCAGTTCATCCGCGACCTGCGCGAGCATTTTAATGAGGAAGAAAAACTGGTGCTGTCGGAAATTGCAGATAAAGAGGCGATCTATCAGTCAATCAAGGAATTCCTCGGCAAAGGGCGATAACCTATGAACTTGACAGCGGAAATGGCAGCGATCAAAGATGAAATCCGCGCCTACGCGATTGACTATGGGCTGGATTTTTTTGAAACGATCTTCGAATTGGTTGACTATGACGAGGTCAATGCTTTTGCGGCATACGGTGGTTTCCCGACGCGTTTCCCGCACTGGCGATTCGGCATGGAGTACGAGGAGCTGTCCAAGAGTTACTCGTGGGGGCTGTCGAAAATCTACGAAATGGTGATCAACAATGATCCCTGCTACGCTTATCTGATGAAAAGCAACGCCATGGTCGATCAGAAACTGGTGATCGCGCATGTTTATGGCCATAGCGATTTTTTTAAGAACAATCTGTTTTTTTCAAAAACCAACCGCAAGATGATGGATGTTATGGCCAATCACGCTATCCGCGTGCAGCGCTACATCGACCGGTTCGGGCATGAAGTTGTCGAAGATTTCATCGACTGCTGCCTGTCGATCGAGAATCTCATCGATCCGCACAGTGTTTTTCGGACCTCGCCTGAAAGCTCGGAGCAAAATGGCGCGGCCACGAACGAGCATCCAGTCGAGCGGTTCCGTTTCCGCAGTGATAAAGAGTATATGGAGCAGTATATCAACCCGCCGGAGGTCCTGAAAAAACAACAGGAGAGCTGGGCTAAGGAGCAGGAGAGCAAAATGCGCGTGCCTGCCGAGCCGCAGCGCGATGTACTCGCCTTTCTGCTCGATCACGCTCCGCTGCAGAACTGGCAGTACGATATTCTCAGCATCATCCGCGATGAAGCCTATTATTTCGCGCCGCAGGGGCAGACCAAGATCATGAACGAAGGGTGGGCAACCTACTGGCACTCGAAAATGATGACGTCGAAAATCCTCAGCGATTCAGAAGTCATCGATTATGCAGACCACCATTCGGGCACAGTGGCGACTTCGCCGGGGCAGCTCAATCCCTATAAACTCGGTGTGGAGTTGTTCAAAGACATCGAAGAGCGGTGGGATAAAGGGCGTTTCGGCAAGGAGTATGAAGAGTGCGACGATTATCGCGAGAAAGCAAACTGGGACAAACAGCTCGGCCTCGGCCGGCAGAAGATTTTTGAAGTGCGCGCAATGTACAACGATGTCATGTTCATCGACGCGTTTCTGACGCCGGAATTCGTCATGGAGCAGAAGCTGTTTGCCTATGAATATGATGCGGGCAGTGGCTACTATCATATTTCCGACCGTGAATTTCAGGTGATCAAGCAAAAGCTGTTATTCTCACTGACGAATTGGGGGCAACCTTTTATTTTTGTGGAAGATAAGAATTACTTAAACAGGGGAGAGCTGTATCTGAAACATCGCCACGAGGGCATTGACCTGAATATCAACGAGGCGCAGGATACGCTGCACAATCTGCAGAAACTGTGGTCTCGTCCCGTCAATCTGGAGACAGTCATCGGCGGGAAAAAATCATTGCTGACTTTTGATGGCAGCGAGCATACGGTTAAGGAACTGGATAAAGCGGAACCGGTTAAAGCAGAGTGAAACAAATGACAGGAGGCTATCATGACTCTTGGTAAAAAACTCGCGAAAAAAATTACTCGCTGGCGTGAGAACTCAGATCAGACCGCTTCTCCTGCAAAGGGTGGCACGACATGGCGCCAGGATGAGCCACGGCTCGGTGTCACGGCGCAGGTGATCGTGCCGGACAGCGATAAATACAGCTTCGTGGTGCGTGAAATTGCGGTATCTTTTGACAGCGGTCTGCACGACAGCGAGGCGCTGCGCAAGCAGGCGGAAGAACTGCTGAAACGCGTTGCTTACCTCCCCGAACGGCTGGCCCTGATCGAACTCGATGATGGCCGGCAGATCGCTCAGGTGCGCAGCCAGCCGCCCAGCACTGAAGGCGAACACGTGCACTATTTCGAGCTGCTGCTGCAACAGGGCCGGACGATCACCATGCGGCGCTACAAAGGCAAGGCTGCATCCCGAAAGCAGGAAAACTTCATTTTGCCGGTCGATAGCTTCATCCGCGTTATCGATGACCTCGCTGCTGTGCGGCCCGAAGAAAAAGTGTAAGGAAACATGGGAAATCGGGAAAACCGAACAATTTTTCGATACTGAATGAATATTCCATTGCGCGTCTTGCCTTCCTGCCGGAGTATTTTACCGTACGTGTTTTCAGGTGCAGTTCTGCTGTCTGCCCGGGCCTATGCGCAGAGCGGAAATCCGGTGTTTCACGTATCTGCCGACCGTCCGGGCGTGAGTACCATCCCTGCCCATTACCCTTCGCTGGACAGCATCAATCGCCGTATCATTACCCTGGTGAACCACCATCCGCACTTAGCCCGTCTCGATACCATCGGCCACAGCGCGACGCTGAAGTTGCCTTTGCTGGCTATTAAACTCAGTGACAATGCCCATACACGAGAAGATGAGAGTACCCTGCTGATTACAGCGCTGCACCACGCGCGCGAGCCAGCCGGCATGCTCGCTGCTATCGCTGTTGCCGAGAGTCTGCTCACAACGTACCCGAACTCACCGGCCAGCCGGATGCTGCTTGATAACCTCGCGATCTGGTTTGTTCCGGTGGTCAATCCGGACGGCTACCGGTACATGCATGAGCATGAGTTCAGCATGCCATGGTGGCGAAAAAACATGCGCGACAATGATGGTGACGGCCGCATGAATCCCAGCGTCGATGGGGTGGACTTGAACCGCAACTACGATTTTAATTGGCAGGATGGCGATGGCGTGCAGCCGTTGAGCTGGTTTTACCGCGGCGATCACCCGGGTTCAGAGCCGGAAGTTGCTGCTGTGCAGAAGCTGGCTCTGCGAGAAAATATCGCTGCCGGGTTGTCTTTGCACAGCTATGGCGAAGCGGTGCTCTATCCCTGGGGGAATTTTTACCCGCCTCCGGATCAGAAGATGATCATCACCCTGGCGCAACGGCTGGGACAGGTGATGCGCAAGCAGTCAGATGGAACGGCGTACAGAATCTGGCCCTTGAATGGCCGTGCCGGCCAGAGCTCAGTGTGGATGTATGGCCGCCTGCGCGCGCTCGACTATATTCTGGAAATTGGTACGACATGGTTCCCTCCGGTTGCAGACCTGCAGCGCATTGAAATGCAGCTCTGGCAGGCAGTCGAAGTGTTGGGCCGGGCCGTGCTTTTTGAAGGCATCGGCGGGCATGTGCTCGATGCCGCAACCGGGCAACCGCTGGTCTGTGAAATCCGCGTTCAGGGGCTGGAGGCAGGCTATGTTGCCGCGCGGGTCTCTGAACCTGTATGGGGGCGTTTTGAGCGGATTCTGCAGCCGGGGAGGTACACAGTTTCTTTTTTCCGCGAAGGCTATCAACCCTATGTGCGCAAAGATGTGAAAGTTAACAGTGGCGCAAAAACGAATTTTACTGTATATTTGCACAGAACCGCCGGCAGGTAACCGGTGCGCCCGCTCAACGATCAGGCGTGATGAAATATAAGCTTTGGTACGAGCGGAAATTTTCGGACAATCAACAGGCATACTAAAATAATACAGGTAAACTTTTCGGAGAGAGGAATGAAACAACTTGCAATCGGTTTGGTAATCGGCGTCGCACTTTCAATTACCCTCGGCTTGATCGCGGGAGAGACATTTTACAAAGGCAAAGTTGTCTATGTCGTGGTCGGCTCGGCCAATATACGCAACGAACCCAACGGGGAAAAAATCGGTAGTGTCAATAAAGGGACACAACTGGTGGTGTTGGAAGATTCGGAAAAATGGACGAAGGTGTACACCACCGGGTATATCTGGAAGGAGTCCCTGACCGGACGGCGCGAAAAACTCGCCGGTGCTTCCTATCGTGCTCTGATGATTGTCGTCAAGGAAGAGAAGGAAGCAGCGGATATTCTCGCACGCCTGAAAAACGGCGCTGACTTCAAGGAGCTGGCCAAAGAACACTCCATCGACGCAGCTACGGCTGCGCGCGGCGGCGACCTTGGAGAGTTTTATAAGGGTGATTTCGCACCGGTAATCGAGGAAGCTATTCTGGCCATCAAGCCGGGTGAGCTGTCTTCGGTGATCAAAAGCAACATCGGCTATCATCTGTTCAAGAGAATAAAATAGTCACCGGCGCGCGACTCAGTTGCAGCCCCGCCTTTCACAAAAGTACAGACAGTGAAAGCCGGGGCTTTTTGTTTTCTGTTCAATGCCGCTCGGTGCCAGGCTATGCGGTTACCTCAGCGTATCCCCGGGTATCCAGTTAACACAGCAAACCGGGCCCGGCTCAGATCCCGGCATGTGCCATTCCGGCCAAGCGAAGCGCAGTGCCGGAATCTCATCTTTTCTGGCACGTACCAGAGTCTGGGAGATTCCGGTCTTCCCCTGCGGGGAAACCGGAATGACAGTTCTGGTGCAGGCACGTGCTGTTGTCAGACGGTCTTGTTGAAAAGATGCATCCGTGCTGAGTTAACTGGATAACCAGACAGCGTATCGGGTCTGGCTCAGATCCCGGCATGTGTCATTCCGGCCAAGCGCAGCGCCGTGCCGGAATCTTATCTTTTCGGGCCCGTGCCAGAGTCTGGGGGATTCCGGTCTTCCGCTGGACGGACATCGGAATGACAGCTCTGGTGCAGGCAGGTGCTGTGGTGAGGTGGTCTGGTGAAAAGATGCAACCGTGCTGAAGTTAAGTGGATAGCCAGAAGTTCGGTGCGATAAATCAGCCTGTTTCTTTGCCGTACAACAGCCCGCGTTGCTTTCTTCTTGCTATTCTGTCACACAATTTGTAGCATTTCCCCTGTTCCGATTTTTTCATAAATAAGCGTTTTGCGCATGGATAGTCGCACGACGTGAAAAAATTTGCTTTTGATGTCTGCCCGGCTCACTGCTCGGCAATCGATCGTTTCCGGTCGTGAAGTTTGTTGAGTTTTTCAGGTTGTCTCCCCACCCGCAGGACCTCATACTGACCTGATTTTTTTGAAAGTAACCCCTTGCGCAGCCAGGGTATCCGGTCAACCCAGCAAATGGGGCCAGGCCTGCATACCGGCAACTGTCATTCCGCCCCGGCGAAGCGCGGTGACGGAATTTCATCTTTTTGGGCACGTGCCTGGATGGGGGAGCAGAGGCAACTCACCCCAGGGGATAGCGGATGGCAAGAAAACATCCTGCCGTAGAACGGGTGTTCCGGAAAGCCGGTTTACCAGAGCGATAGTTGCGAAATTTTCAGACACAGGAAATGCCGATCGATGAAATTTTATGCTGATGTGCATCTGCACTCCTATTATTCCCGTGCGACCAGCAAGAATCTCAACCTGGAACACTTGTATAAATGGGCTCAGCTCAAGGGCATTCAGGTCGTCGGTACCGGCGATTGCGTGCACCCCGGCTGGCTTGATGAGTTGCAGGAAAAACTCGAGCCTGCAGAAGAGGGTCTCTATCGCCTGAAAGCGGAATACGCCCGGGACGTGCAGAAAGAAGTGCCTTCAGCGTGCGAAGGCGAAGTGCGTTTCATGCTGACCGTGGAAATTTCCAATATTTATAAGCGTCTGGGCCGTGTGCGCAAAGTTCACAACGTCGTTTTTATGCCGCATTTTGAGGCCGCGCTGAATTTTCAGGCGCGCATGGAGAGCATCGGAAACATCCGATCTGATGGTCGTCCCATTCTCGGGCTGGATTCGCGTGATTTACTCGAAATTGTCCTTGAAACAGACCCGCTGGCCTATCTCATACCCGCGCACATCTGGACGCCGTGGTTCTCTGCCCTCGGCTCCAGGAGTGGCTTTGACCGTATGGAAGATTGCTTCGGTGATCTCAGCAGTCACATTTTTGCGGTTGAGACCGGGCTGTCTTCCGACCCGCCGATGAACTGGCGTCTGAGTCAGCTCGATCCCTACATTCTGGTCTCCAATTCAGACGCACATTCCCCGCAAAAACTGGCGCGCGAGGCCACGGTTTACGATACCGAGCTGTCTTACCCCTCTATATACAGCGCGCTTTCTGATCCGGATGATCCCGGGCTGATCGCCACGGTTGAGTTCTTTCCCGAAGAAGGGAAATACCATCTCGATGGCCACCGCAAATGCCAGACACGCATGCAACCGCGCGAGACCATCGCTGCCGGCGGCCTTTGCCCGGAGTGCGGTCAGCCGGTAACGGTTGGTGTGCTGGCGCGCGTCGAAGAACTCGCGGATCGTGAGGAAGGGGAGAAATCTGCCCGCTGGCGGCCGTATTTCAGCCTGATCCCGCTGCCGGAAATCATATCAGATGCCATCGGTGTCGGGGTGAATTCGAAAAAGGTGCAGGGGCTTTTTCAGCATTTGCTGGCAAAAACCGGTAATGAGCTGTACGTTTTGCAGGATGCGCCGCTTGAGGATATCAGCAGGCTTGCCGGCCCGGTCGTTGCCGAGGGGATACGCCGGATGCGTACCGGCGACGTACACATCGCTGCGGGTTATGACGGCGCGTTCGGCGAAATCCGCCTTTTTACCCCGGAAGAACGCAAAGAAATTTCTCAACAAAAGACTTTTTTCCCCGACTCACTGAATAAGCACATCGG
>DRLW01000496.1 GCA_011375275.1 Bacteroidota bacterium | reverse complement strand
GAACATCGAGGACCTGTTGAACTTTCCCCTGCACCATAACGGCATCTCCGTACCGATCTCGCAGCTCGTGGATGTCGAGCAGAGCCTGAGTCCTGCGGTGATCGAACGCGAGGGGCAGGTGCGCCAACGTACGCTGTACCTGTCGGTCGCCGGCAGGGGATATAACGCGGTGTCGGAGGACGTGCGTAAAATCCTGCAAGACACCCCCGTACCCTACGGTTTTCAGCTCGCTCTGGGCGGCCAATGGCAGGAAATGGTCGCATCCTTCAGAGAGCTGGTCTTTGCGTTTATGCTCGCTTTTGTGCTGGTTTTTATGATTCTGGCCGCGCAGTTCGAGAGCCTGCGCCACCCCTTTGTTATTATGCTGGCCGTGCCTCTGGCACTGATCGGCGTCATCATCGGCCTTTTGCTTACCGGGCAGAGTTTTAATATCATGTCGCTCATCGGGCTCGTGGTGCTGGTCGGAATCGTGGTCAATGATGCCATCGTCAAAGTAGATTTTATCAACCAGGAACGCAGCCGGGGCACCTCCCTGCGCCGGGCTATTCTTTTAGCCGGGCAGAAGAGATTACGCCCGATTCTGATGACCACGATCACCACTGTGCTGGGGCTGCTGCCCATGGCCATCGGCTTTGGAGAAGGGGCTGAGCTGCGCAGACCTCTTGCCATCGCGATCATCTTCGGGTTGTCCTTTGCCACCGTGCTCACCCTGATCGTGGTGCCTGTTCTGTATCAGTCCCTGTCGGGCGCCGGAAGCGATAGTCGCCTGACAGCCCGGCAGGAAGGGTGACCCCATGCAACTGCTCGAAAGAATCATCCGCCGTCCCGTCGCAGTGAGCATGGTCATGCTGGTGATCAGCGTAACGGGCCTGTTTTCCGTACTGCACCTGCCGCTGGAATTGACTCCCGATGTTGAGCTGCCAAAACTGACCATCCGCACAAACTGGCCGAACGCTTCACCGGAATCCGTGGAAGCTTTTATCACTGCCCCGATAGAAGCTGTTGTGGCAACCATGCCGGGGATCAGCAAACTGAGCTCTGATTCGTATGAGGGCCGCTCTGTCGTGACCGTGGAGTTCACGCGCAACACGCGCATCAAAATGGCCGCGCTGCAACTCGGCGAACAACTCGCTCTGGTAAAAGAAAATCTGCCCCACAACGCCAGCCCGCCGAAAATCGAAAAATATATTCCCGATGAATTCAAACAGGAAGCTTTCCTCAATTATCAGGTCAGCGGGCCGTATTCCCTGTATGAAATCAGGCAAATAGCTCTCGAAGATTTGCGCACTCCTCTGCTCGCGCTGCACGGCATTGCCGATGTCAGGGTTTTCGGTGGCCAGGATATGGAAGTGCACATCCTGCTCGATCGCGACAAGGTGAATAATCTGGGCGTGACACCCTGGCAGGTGATCCGGGAAATTCGCTCCCTGAACAAGCGCACACAGGCTGGTCTGCTGCCTGCCAGCGAAGGCGGCCGGGATGTGCTCGTGCTGAACAATGTCTCTGACCTGCGTGAGCTGCGCGAGCTGCCGATCAGCGCGGGCGGCCACATCGTGCGCCTGGATGACATCGCGGAAGTCCGCCAGGAGCGCCAGCACGTCAGCCAGCTCGTACGCATCGACGGCAACCCCGCTGTCTCGCTGATCATCTACCGGGAGCCGGGAAGCAATACCATAGAAGTGGCTGATGCGGTTTTTCAGCGTTTGTCTGAACTCGTGCGCTCCCTGCCCCCGGGTGTTCGCCTGTTGAAAACGCAGGATGAAAGCCAGAAAATTCGTTCTGATCTGCGCGCCATCAGCACCCGTTCCGTGTTTTGCCTGCTCGTGATTCTCATCGTGTTGCTGATGTTTTTACAAACTCTGCGCATGCCCATGCTCGTGATCGCCACCGTCGCCTTTGCTGTGCTGCTGACCCTGAACTTTTTCTGGTTTTTCGATCTGACGCTGAACATCCTCACCCTGGCCGGGCTTGCTCTGGGCTTCGGCATGCTCGTGGACAATGCCATCGTGGTCATCGACAATATTCACCGCCTGCGGGCTGCAGGAATGGAGCGGTTCCAGGCCGCGGTTGCAGGCACGCGTGAAGTCGTTCTGCCACTTATCGCCTCGACGATTACCACTGTCGTCGTTTTTCTGCCATTCCTCTACCTCGCCGGTGAACTGCGGGAGTTTTACCTGCCTTTTACAGAAGCGGTTGCCCTGTCCCTGCTGTCGAGCCTGCTCATCGCACTGGTGTTTACACCGATCGTTGCAGCTTATATCGATCCCCCTGTGCGCAAGAGTGCTTCGCACGGCCAGCAGCTCTATACCCGTCTGCAGCGCCGCCTGCTCCGCCTGCCGTTGCTCATGCCGGTTCTGGCTGTCGCGCTGCTGGCATTCACCTGGCATAAATTCGATGAGGAAGTGACTATCGGCGAGTTCTGGAACTGGCGTGGTGACACGTACATCGTCTGCAGCGCCAGGTTACCTAAAGGCGCGCAGTTGCAGCGTTCCGATGATATCGCCCGTACCTTTGAAAATAAAGTCGTCGGACTGCAGGGGGTCAAACGGGTGGTGACACGGGTGAGCAGCGGTTCTATGACTATCATGATCTATTTTGACGACGAGGTCGCTCTCACTGCCTATCCGATCATACTGCGCGATCAGCTCAGCGTGCTCGCCAGTCGCTTTGCCGGCATTTCGATCAGCGTATATGGTTTTGGCGATGGGTTTCATTCCGGCTTTGGTGGTTCGGCGCCGAGTTTTCGCGTCAAGGTTCTGGGGTATAGTTATGATGAAGTCCGTCGCATCGCTGAGGACCTCGGCAGGAGGCTGCAGACGAGTGCACGCGTGCGCAATGTTAAAACCGCCGGGTCAGGTCGCTGGTGGAGAGGGACAGAGCTAAGCGAAACCGTGCTCAGTATCCGGCGCGATCGCCTTGCGGGATTCGATGTCACGGTCAGCGATATCCTCGGGCAGGTGGCAGCCTGGCTGCGGGAAAATCAGTCCAGCCAGCGCATACGGCTGCAGGGGGACGATATGACTTTCCGGGTCAAATTCACCGATTTCGAAAATTTCGACATCCAGAATTTGTATGATGTCATGATTCTGGGGCGCTCCGGCAACCATATTCGCCTCGCCGATGTCGCGGAAATCGTCGAAAGACCGGTGCAGTCGGTCATCTCTCGTGAGAACCAGCAGTATCAGCGCTGGGTGACTTTTGAATATCTCGGCCCGTATAAATTCGGCAAGCGCCACCGTGATCGCGTCATGGCCGCAACAAAATTACCCCCCGGTTACTCGCTGGAAGTCCCTTCCTTTCAGTTCGGAGAGGATGAGCAGAAAGAGCTGATTTTTGTCGGCGCTATCGCTGTTATTTTGGTTTTCATGGTCATGGCTGCTTTGTACGAAAGTCTGCTGCAGCCGTTTATCGTCCTGCTCAGCGTTCCTTTCGGGCTGATCGGCGTTGGTTTGATCTACTGGCTGACAGAGACCAATTTCGACCGCTCGGCTGCCATCGGGGTCATCATGCTCACGGGCATCGCTGTCAACAATGCGATTTTGCTCGTCGAGCGAATTTCAGCACTGAAAAACCAGGGCATGCCGGTGATCGAAGCAATTATCACCGGCACGGGACAACGGCTGCGGCCTGTCTTGATGACCACGGCAACCACTGTGCTCGGCCTGCTGCCCCTCGTGCTCGCCGGAGGAGAATCGACGCTCTGGGGAACCCTGGCGCTGTCCACGATCGGCGGGCTTACGAGCTCCACTGTGCTCGTGCTCCTGGTGACGCCCTCCCTGTACCGCCTGTTCGTGCGCCGCTGAGGCGAAGATAGCTTCAGCTCCAGCGCTGCACCGAAACATCCCCATCGATCCCTGTGCGCCCGTGCAGCAGAAAACGGCTGAACTGTTCGGCAAAGTAAGGGGCCACCGACAACCCCTTGCCGCCGAAACCGTTGAAAATCCCCAGACAGGCGTTCTCCGGGTGCATGCCGACAAACGGCCGGCGATCACGCGTGGTCGGGCGCAGTGCTGCTTCCTGCGCAATGATCCGGAACGGGCTGCGGATTGCGTTCCGGATGCCGGATTCGAGCCAGGCTCTTCCAGCAGCCGAAACCTGCGTGTCGATATGTTCGTGATCGTGTGAAGCACCGGCTGCAAACGTGCCAGAAGACTCCGGCAGGATGAAAACCCCTTTATTGAAAACCGTATCCAGCTCCAGCGCATCAGCCTCGAAACGGACGACCTCACCTTTGCTCACAGAAAACGGCAGGTAAGAAAAAGGCAACTCAAAGGCCGCTTCAGCCCCGGTGCAGAGAATCAGCCTGCTGCCCCTCACGCCACCGACCCGGACGCCATTATTCTCGAAGCGAATATCTTGTGCTGTGATCCGTATTTGGTGCAGGGCATCGTTTTTTTGTAGAAAAGCGCGGTAGGCTGAGAGAAATTTTTTTGTATCGACCCGGAAGCCGCCACGAAGCATGATCCCGCCCAGGGGATCATGGCAACAGTCGGAGAAACGCGGCCCGGTGCTGATCTCTTCGATATAGGGTGCGTACTCCGGGTGGCCTGCCTTACGCAGCCACTTTGTGCGCAGTTTTTCATTCGGGAACGCACGGTAGATGCGGATCGGAGAGCAAAACCGTGTATTCAGCGTTTTTTCCAACTCGGCATAGGTGTGCCGGGCAAAGGGGAACAGAGTTTCAACCCGCCACGTTTTGGCAAAACGCACGCCGGTGATCGGATTGCACGTGCCGATGGCCACCTTGGTCGCTGCTGTCTCTGCACCATCGTCGAAAACCACTACCCGCTGTCCGCCACGCCGCAGAAACCATGACAGCATGCTCCCCGCAATGCCCTGACCGATGATGATGGTATCACAATCCATTACCCCATCCCTGGTTGAAAGAATCGAAAATTCGTAAATTTTACACGAATGCCGCCCGGTTTTATGGCTGGTGTTGGGGCGACCCGCCGATCACCCCTGCGGATTTCGTGCCTGTGATCATCAACAATAATTGTGTTGCCAAACGAAAACGGTGTCAATATCGGTATTTCGGCAAAACCATTTTGTAACGCCGGTTTTAAATCACGTGCAATGGAGCCAATGGAGGTGGGGATGATATTTTGATATTTATTTTGTGTCGGCGTTTATTGTCGTTGTTCGTCGTAGGGGTTCAAAATTTTGAACCCCTACAAATTTTGAACCCGTACGGAATTTTGCCCATCGATATTTATTGATCCGTTTATCCGTTTGGTGATCGCGGATTAAAATCCGGCCATGAAGGAACCGATGGATTGGGGTTTTGGCCTGGGTTGAATGTATAGGCGACCGTACCGTGCCATTTATGTCGCGTCTCTGCTATCCCATCTTAAAGCATGCTGGATTACGGAACGTATCGTTCATCGCGACATGAATGTCGCGTTACGCCCAGGCATCCCTGCACCGTGCCATTTATGTCGCGTCTTTGCTATCCCCTCTAAAGCATGCTGGATCACGGAACGTATCGTTCATCGCGACATGAATGTCGCGGTACGCCCTGGTTTTGGTCCGGATTTCTCTGCCACGCCCGGTTATCCGGCATTCCGGAACATCTGTGTGATCGAAAAGACCATCTCCAGACTTTGGGCGTAATTGAGACGCGGGTCGCAGTAGCTTTCGTAATTCCGCCCAAGGTCGTCATGGGTCAGTTCGATAGCTCCTCCGACGCACTCGGTGACATCTTCACCGGTGAGCTCGAAATGAGCACCAGCCATGATCGTGCCCATGGTGCGGTGGACAGAAAAAGTACTGTGAAGTTCCTGCAGGATATGTTCGAAATTGCGTGTTTTAATGCTTGAGCTCACCGTTGTGGTGTTGCCATGCATGGGATCGCAGAGCCAGGTGAGGACATGGCCGTTTTTGCGCACCATATCGATGATGGGAGGCAGGCAGCGCTCGACGTGTTCTGCACCGAAGCGGGTGATCAGGGTGATGCGCCCCGGTTCTTCCTCAGGATTAAGGATTCGCAGCAGGTCGTGTAGTTCTGACTTCTGACACTCAGGCCCTATTTTTACTGCGATCGGGTTGGCAATGCCCCGAAAATATTCGACATGGGCCATGTTCAGCTCGCGTGTACGATCACCGAGCCAGACCATGTGTGCTCCGAGATTGTAAAACGAACCGGTCGCCGGGTCTTTGCGCGTCAATGCTTCTTCGTATCCGAGCAGCAGGCCTTCATGCGAGGTATAAAATTCAATTTTCCCCAGTTTTTCAGAATCCACGCCACCGAACACTTCCATGAAACTGATCGCATCGAGTATGCGCTCCACGATCTGTTCGTATTCAGCCCACTTTTTGGTCTGTTCGACGGAATGCAGGTTCCAGGTATAGGGATTGTGCAGATCAGCAAAGCCGCCGTCGATCATGGCGCGGATATGGTTGAGAGTAACTGCGGAGAGATAAAAACTCTTCAGCAGGCGGTTGGGGTCAGGGGTGCGGGCCTCGGGTGTCGCCGGTGCGAAGGCATTGACGCTGTCGCCGCGGTAGCTGGGTATCTCCCGGCCATCGCGCAGCTCAACAGGGCTCGACCGCGGTTTGGCATATTGTCCGGCGATGCGGCCGATGCGTACGACGGGCATGCGCAGGCCATGTGTGAGAATTACGCTCATCTGCAGCAAAATCTTGATCTTGTTGGTGATGCTGCGCGCATTGCAGTCGATGAAGCGCTCGGCACAATCACCGCCCTGAAGGATGAAGCGTTTGCCGGCTCCTGCCTCAGCGATGTGCTGTTTGAGTTTATCGACCTCACCCGGAGAGACCAGCGGCGGATAGGATCGGATGGTCTTGAGCACTGCCTCGAGATGGTGTGAGTCGGGATATTCTGGCTGCTGCAGTGCGGGATAAGCACGCCAGCTCGTCGGATTCCAGTCGGTATCGTGCATGGTCGTTTAATCTGAAAAAACGTGACCTGAAAAATTCGATGATTCCGCGGTTCCCATCGGTATCATTTAAGAGCTATGAATTTTCAGGTTAGTGTAAACTATTGAATAGGGTACGCAAAACAGTGGCAAATATACGGCTTTCTGCAGCGCGAGTCAATCCAATTCCGGGCGCGCCAGGGCGTCGATGTGCGTTGCGAACAGATCAGGCCAACTACCGCCGGGCCGGCTGACAAAAGAGAGCTTTTCCTTGCGGGTTGGGTGAACCAGGGACAGGCGCACACAGTGCAGAGCCAGGGTGTTGCCATCCCAGGGCAGACGCGCACCGTACTTGCTGTCGCCGAGGATCGGCATGCCGCGGGCCGAAAGCTGGACGCGAATCTGGTGCGGTCTCCCGGTTTCCAGTTGAACGCGGAGTAATGTGCGCTCGTGCGTGCTGGCCACGGCACGCCAGCTCAGCCTGGCCTGCCGCGCACCAGGCTTGTCGGCAGATACGATATGAACACGCTCACCGGTTTTGCGCAACCAGTCAACACATGTGCCCTTGCCCGTGTGCACGCCTTCCACGATGGCGAGATACGTTTTTTCGACACGCCTTTCTTTGAACTGTTGTGTCAGGCGAGAAGCGGCTTTCGATGTGCGCGCAAAAACCAGAACACCGGAAACGGGTTTGTCGAGGCGGTGCACCAGGCCGAGAAATACCTCACCGGGCTTGTTATACTTTGCTTTGATATATTTTTTTGCCAACGTCAGTGCATCGGCACTGCCGCTCTTGTCGGCCTGGGATAACAAACCTGCCTGCTTATCGATGACCAGCAGGTGGTTGTCTTCATAAAGTATTTTCAGTTGCACGCTGTCTCCTGAGTAGCATTAAACAGTCCTGACGACCCGATGTCTGAAGATAAAATCCCCTCGTTACACCGCTCCTGCGGTGTAACGGCTGCTCCTGCGGTGTAACGACCGCTCCTGCGGTGTAACGGCCGCTCCCGCGGTGTGGCGCCCCTGTTGCCGCTCACGCAGCAGCACAGATACCGCCTGCACCGAAAGCCCGGCATCCGAACCGGCAGAATCCCGATACTTCGCTTCACCTTGGCCGGAATGCCGGGTGTTGATACCTGCACCAGCCCCGGTTAGCTGTTTTAAATCAACGTTCTGCCTTTCATGTTGCAGCGCAGTTCTATGGATCATACAGATCAAAAGGTGT
>DRLW01000495.1 GCA_011375275.1 Bacteroidota bacterium | reverse complement strand
TTCCATAAAAAAGTCATGCACAATCAAAAGTTCAGAGATGGTGATTTTGACACGCGTTTCCTCGAAAATATGGACTCTCTGTTTTAGGCAGGGAGAGTCGTGTTTTTGATGTCGATGTCTGTTCGTTTTTTGGTAAGGGGCTGGGGGGATGAGGTATCTCCTTACGCATGTGTGCTGCCGCGGGAGCGGCAAGCGGGGCGTCACACCGCAGGAGCGGTGTGACGAGAAGATGAAGTCGAGTGGGATGAAGTGCTGTTTTTGAATAAATCAGGGCAGAGAGTTTACAGGTTTGAATTGTTCAGGTAAAGGAGGTCAAAATGGCTGAGGTACCGGCAGAACTTGCGTATACGAATGAACACGAGTGGGTGAAGGTGGATGGGAATATCGCCACGGTCGGGATTACAGACTATGCTCAGGGCGAGCTTGGTGATATCGTTTTTGTTGAGCTTCCTGCAGAGGGCGATGAAACGAAGCAGAATGAAGCCTTTGGGACAATCGAAGCAGTCAAGGCGGTGTCCGAGCTGTTCGCGCCGGTCTCCGGCAAAGTCGTAGCCATCAACAGTGCTCTCGAAGATGAGCCTGAAACGATCAACTCCGATCCGTACGGAGACGGCTGGATGCTGAAAATCGAGCTTGCAGACCCAAATGAGTTAGAATCCCTGCTCAGCGCAGAAGATTATGAAAAAATAATCACAGCAGAAGACTGATCGTTTTTTTTCTGCAAAACGGCACCAGAGACGCTATTGAATAACATCGTCTCAAGAAAACTTGCGGAAAAACGATACTTAGGCAAGGGCCATTGAAAAAATGGCTTGACTTTCGCAGCTGATATGCTGTATCTTCGAAAGTTAATCGGAAATTTGAACTCTGGGAGAATGCTTATACCTCGTTCGTTACGGTAATTTTGGATATCTTGTCATCAATCACGAGAAGATCACTCTTCTTTATTTTTCTGTTTTGTATCCAAAACACCTCATCGGAACAGGTCATAAGCATTTTTTTATGAAACCGAATGGTCGTGTTCTGGATACGCATTCGGTTTTTTTTATTTTAACCCGGAGCAGCCGCAAAGTTGGTATCGATATCTGCAGCAGACCCGAAGACGGATCAACATGGATACCCGATAAGAGCACTGTTAAGCCTGCTCTGGCTCGGTATGCCGGGTCTTTCTGAGTTTGCACGTTACGACAACTCATATCATCGAAAATAAAAATTTTCATTTTCCCGATTTTTCTTCTGCGCCCGGCGCGGATTTGTGAAGAACTCGGGATAAATTTTCAGGTTACAGTCATTTTGGAGGACTCAATAATGAAACGAACACTTCCTGTCTTGTTGGCACTGTTCAGTATTCTGCCGGTGAATACAGCTTTTGCCCAGAGCGAAAGCGCGGTGCCGTTCCTGCTCATCACACCCGGTGCTCGCGCAGCAGGAATGGGTGAAGCGTTTGTCGCCGTGGCCAATGATGCCAACGCGACGTACTGGAACCCCGCAGGATTGGCTTTCATCGAAAACAAACAACTTTCTCTGATGCATTCCAACTGGCTTCCTCAACTCGCTCCGGACTTGTTTTTCGATTATGGTTCCTATGTGCACCATATCGATGGCCTGGGAACCTTCGGGCTGGCCATTACTTTTCTGAATCTCGGCAGCCAGACGATTACCGATGAGTTCTCTCCGACGCCTCTGGGCCAGTTCAGCTCGCAGGAATGGGCGATCGGCACGTCGTTCGGAATGAAAATCAGCGAGAGCACGGGCGTTGGTCTGCAATTCAAATTCATTCGCAGCAACCTCGCTCCGGAAGTGAACAACACCACCCAAAAAGGCTCCGGCTCGGCCAACTCCTTAGCTTTTGATATCGGTTTTCTCAAGCAGGGCTTTCTGCTCAGTAAACTCGATTTTGGCTTCAACCTGACCAATATGGGCCCGAAAGTCGTCTATATCGATCAGGCCCAGGCTGATCCCCTGCCTACAAACCTGCGTCTCGGTTTTGCCTATCAGGTCGTCGATGAAGAGTTCAACAAATTGCAGCTCGTTTTCGAAGCGGACAAAATTCTGGTCAGAAAATACCTCGACGAGAACGGCGAAACAGTCTCTGACCCGTTCTACAAGGCGATCTTCACCGCCTGGACGGACGATGGCCTGGATATGGAATTGAAAAAGACGATTTTCAATTTTGGCATGGAATACTGGTACAGCAATCTCATCGCCCTGCGTATGGGACGGCACATCGATGACATCGGCAAGGTGCGTTACTGGGCTTTCGGTGTCGGCCTGAAATATTCCATCTACCAGTTTGATTTTGGCTATGTCTCCGCCGGCCAGGGACACCCTCTCAACGATACCATGCGTTTTTCGCTGTCGTTCGGTCTGTAGCCTGAAAATTTACTCATCGATCAATCGGCTGGCCGCCCTCTTGAAGGGCGGCGCCGTTGACTCTGCAGGTCAGTGCAGCATCACCGCGCGCAGGCGAGCTTGACACAGCCAGTGGCTTGAAATCCGGACGCCGGTTTCGCGCACCCGTGCTTCTGGTGCCGGGTTGGGTGATTTGCTGTTGCGGCGTTGCTGAAGCACACTCAGCGGCGGAAGCCCTCAGCCACTGCTGGGTTAGTTGCGCGATCAGAACATCCGTGCCCGAGGTAAAAATCATCTGCTCTTTCAGCAATCCACTTTGTGTCGGGAGCAGAGAAGCTGAGAGCACGAACACCGTACAGGTCGTATCGTTTGATTGCAGGCAAGGTGTGGTCGTAGCAGGCGCCTTGCCTTTTATTTGTCTTCCGTGCTCATAAATCCAGGCTGTTGTTCGCAGGCTAAACATCCGACTTCTTCCCCAGAACAGAGCGTGTATCATTTATCCGGCCTTCTGTCTTCATTGAAAGTGCCCGCTGATAGTGCTGTGGGTGTCTATGCACGGTCCGGTTAATTTTACGTTGTCCGTTATCAATCGAACAGGATAGTATGAAAAGTACGCTGCCAATCATCTGTGTGCTGCTCGGTTTATTGACCTCAGCACAGGCGCAAAATCCCCAAAAAACAGAGGTCCAATTCAAAATCAGCGGCCGGCCTGCCGCTGATTCGCCGCTGCTGCGCGATCATGAACCGTATGTCTATCGTGCCGGACGTGTCGACACCCTGCGCATCATCGCCCTGCGCGTGGAGTTCCAGCCTGACACCATCGCTGAAACGACCGGTGACGGAACGTTTGATCTCTCCACACCGGCGGAACCGACCATAGACCCTCCACCACATAATAAGAGCTATTTCTCCGCCCAGTTGCAGGCCCTGGCCAGTTACTACGCCACCGTCTCGAACGGCAAGCTGATTTTACAGTGGGATATTTTCCCCGGCGGAGAAAATGACGCCTATCGTCTGGAAAAGGAGATGGCCTACTACGGCCCGGGAAGCGATGCACCGGAGGCGGAAAAACGCCTGGCCGAGCTTTTCGCCGATGCTGTGCGCCTGGCTGATGCACAGGACTCCGTCCCGTTCAGTCGTTATCAGAGCGTCATCGTTTTTCACGCCGGTGTGGGCAATGATATCAGTTTTGATCTCGATCCGACTCCGAACGATATCTCCTCTGCATTTTTGACTTTTGCTGATCTGAAGCGGGAGCTCAGCGACGGCAGCGCGGATTTTCAGGGCATTGCGGTTGAAAACGGCAACCATTTTGTCCGCAACGGTATCATCCTGCCGGAGACGCAAAGTCAGGAAGGTTTTGAATTCGGCCTGCTGGGAACAGCGACGATCATGATGGGTTTTCAGATCGGGTTGCCGAGTTTATTCAACACGGATAACGGGGCCACGGGCATCGGGCGCTGGGGATTGATGGATCAGGGGTCCGGGAATTTCCAGGGCATGCTTCCGGCTGAGCCGAGCGCGTGGGAAAAGGTTTTTATGGGCTGGGAGAAACCGATCGTGGTGCGCTCCGGCGAGGCGTTTCAGGTTGCGGCCGCACGCGAGGGTCTTTCGCCGAACCGGGTGTACAAAATTCCCATCTCTGACGACGAATATTTTTTACTTGAAAACCGGCAGCGTGATGCCAATGGCGACAAGATAGCGGTTGGCTATGACCAGAACGGCAACCGGGTCGAATTCAAAGACCCCGGGCAGTTGGTTTCCAACGAAGTCATCGGTGTGGTCGTGCGTGTCGATGAATATGATTTTGGCCTGCCGGGTTCCGGAATTCTCATCTGGCATATCGACGAATCGATAATCCGTGCAAAGCTGGCGGAAAACCGCATCAACAGTGATTTTTTCAACCGTGGAGTGGACCTCGAAGAGGCGGATGGCGCGCAGGATATCGGCCGTTTTTACGGATTTCTCAGTCCGGGTTTTGGCACGGAAAACGGCGCCCCGGAAGATGCCTGGTTTGCAGACAATCCGATCCCGACACTGGTCAACAAAACCGAGAGCGTGACTTTCGGGCCGAAAACTCTGCCCTCGACGGCAAGCAACACCGGCGCGGCCAGCCATCTGCTCTTTTCGGATTTCAGCAGCAATGGTCCGGTCATGCAGTTCAGTGTTCGCCATGAGCTGCTGCGCCCCGGCTTCCCGGTTGCCATGGCAGGCGAGTCCTGGCCACCTCTTGCGGGTGAGCTCGATGCTGCTTTTCCGGGTCGTGAAATTCTCATCGTGAGCCGGAGTGGCGCTGTCCAGGTCTGGCATCATGACGGAAGCAGCCCGGCAGGAGAAAGCGTCCAACGAACCCTGACTGCTCCGGGGAAGGAAGAGCGCATAGTCTCGGCACCGGTGGTGTTGTCCCTGAGTTCACCGCCTGCGGCTGCCCCCATCCTCGTCGATCTCGACACCGACGGGGTTGATGAACTACTCGTACTTGGCCGTGACGGCCGTCTGGTCGCTCTGCGGGCAGGGCTACAGGCCGGCATACTCAGCCTTGAAACTATGTGGGAACAACAGCTCGCCCCTGCAGAGCAGGCGGCGCTGCTCGCAGAGCCGGGAAGCAGTGTCGTCTATGCCGGCAGTGGCAGTACTCTGTATCGTTTCTCCTTTGCCGGCGAGGCGCTGGGCAGTACCGCCTTAGCAGGTTCGGTGGTTGAAATGGCCCATGCCGGGGGGGGCACGATCGCGCTGCGTTACGCCGATACCGGCGCTGCTCTCGTCGATGAGGTCAGCGGCACGCTAAGCTCTTTGGTTGATGCCCAACGCATAGACAATATCGCTGTTGCGCGCTTGACTGGTGCCAGCTCAGTGACGTATATTCTGAAAACGTCGAGTGGTAAAGTCCTGCTCAGCGACGGCAGTTCCATCACAACAGAGTTCCAACTGCCGAGAGAAAGCACGGTCAGTGGTCTCGCCGTTGCAGACCTCGATAG
>DRLW01000494.1 GCA_011375275.1 Bacteroidota bacterium | reverse complement strand
GATTGCGTATGCGGATGCTGTCATCGAGGGAGAGGGTGCCGGCATCTGCCTGGCGAAAAAGCTCGATCATCACCGGCACTTTCATCGTGCTGGCAGCGTGCATCATGGTTCGGGCGTTGCGGGTAAATTCCTGACCGGTTTCGAGGTCATAAAAAGCCAGGCCTATTTCCGCCTGCAGGCTGTCCTGTAACGAGGTGATGAGCGCATCGACTGCGCGGGTATTGAGCATCGGAGCAGGCTCCTTTTGTGCTTGCCCACACGCCATAAGAGCCGGCATGAGCAGGGATAAAATAAGTCGTGTTTTCATCGATATCCTGAAAAATCAGCCTGAATATACTGCCACTTAAACCGTCAGTCCGGTTCCCCCGCAGGGCATACCGGAATCCCCCGGACTGAAGCACGTGCCAGAAAAGATGAGATTCCGGCACGGCGCTGCGCTTGGCCGGAATGACACATGCCAATATCTGAACCGGGCCCGGTTTGCTGAGTTAACTGGCTACTTGGAACTTGACTCCGCACGGATGCCTCATTCCAACCAGCCGCTCCGTCACTTCACCGGAATAACAGATACCCTCCCCCTAAACCGCTACCCCCTAAACAGCTAAACCCCTACCCTCCACACACAAAACGGCAGCAGTTTCTGACAAACCTGCTACCGCCATGCTGAGTACGGAATATACCGGTCACGCCTGCTCTGTCTCCAGCGCTGCAATGATTTCCGAGTGCTGCGGGAAACGGCGCGTCTGCTTTTTGGAAAAAATCAGCCTGCCATCATGCATCACCTCAAAACGCCCGCCGGATGACTCGATCAGCGTGATCTGGATTCCGGGAAATTTTTCTTCCAATGCGGCTTTCAAACTGAGAGCCTGTGGACCGTAGTTTCACATAACGCAATATTCGATGGAAACCTGCATTCTTACCTCCCTTGAGCTTGAGAAATTCATGCCGTGATGGCGCTGAAAGGCACCACCCCTGGCGTCTAAAAAGTTACACGTAGTTCGTCGAGTAAAATTGCCGCTACTCCGCCTCGCTTCACTTTGGCTGGATTGGCGGGGTCACTATCCGGGCAGGCCCGATCGGCTGATGCGACCGGATACCCGGGCGTGCAATAGCCCTCTTCAGTAAAAACGGCTCTCAGGGTATCCATTTAACTCAGCTAACCGGGCCTGCCAGGGCACCGACATCTGTCATTCCGGCCAGGCGAAGCGCAGTGCCGGAATCTCATCTTTTTGGGCACGTGCCTGAGTCAGGGAGATTCCGGTCTTCCCCTGCGGGGAAACCGGAATGACGATTTTGCAGCGTAGGCAGATGCTGTGGTCAGGCGGTCTGCCTGAAAGATGCAACCGTGCTGAGTTAACTGGATAACCAGAAAACGGCTCAGATGAGTTGATCCGGATTCAGCGGCTTGAGATCATCGGTCACGAAAAGCCCGTCCTTGCGGATCAGCTCGCCATCAAAACGGATTTCACCGCCGCCGTACTCAGGCCGCTGGATCAGAACCATGTCCCAGTGTATTTTCGATTTATTGCCGTTGTCCGCTTCCTCGTATGCCTGCCCGGGCGTGAAATGGAAGGAGCCGGCGATTTTTTCGTCGAACAGGATGTCGAGCATCGGTTCGGTGATGTGTGGATTGAAGCCGATGGCAAACTCGCCGATGTAGCGTGCTCCCTCATCGGTATCCAGTATGCGGTTTAATTTGTCGGTTTTATCGGCCGTTGCCTTGATGATTTTACCATTTTCAAACTCCAGCCGGATGTCGCTGAAAACCGTGCCTTCATATATGGTTGCCGTGTTGAACCGGATATGCCCGTTGACACTGTCGCGCACCGGTGCTGTGAAACACTCCCCGTCCGGAATGTTGTGCTCACCGCCGCAGGGGATGCAGGGGATGTTTTTGATGCTGAATTCGAGATCCGTGTCCGGGCCGGTGATGTGCACCCGGTCGGTACTCTGCATGCGCTCCTGCAGCGCGCCCATGCGCTGGCTCATTTTCGCGTAGTCCAGCGTGCAGACGCGGAAGTAAAAGTCTTCAAAGGCCTCACTGCTCATATTCGCCTGCTGCGCCATCGAGGGCGTGGGAAATCGCAGCACCACCCAGCGCGTCTGTGGCACGCGGATGTCGAAATGCACAGGCTTGACATAGTGGGTTTTGTACCAGTCCATCTGCTCACTCTCGAGGTCTGACATCTCGGTGATGTTGTAGCTGCCGCGCACACCGATGTAGGCCTGCATCTCCTTCATGAGCACACTGTCGAACTCACCCCACTGTTTGAACCCCTCCTCAGGCAGCGTCTGTACTATGGCGCGCAAAACACGGTTATCGCGCAGGGTCACGAAAGGGATGGCATCGCGAACCTTTGCTGCCCGGACCAGCTCGATGATGAAATCCGGCGGGCAGTCAAATGCCTCGATCAAAACTTTTTCTCCGGAACGGAGACGGGTGGAGTGACCGATCAGAACTTCGGCGAGTTGTTTGTAGCGCGGGTCTTTCATGGTGAGTCCTCGAGCAAAAACCTGGTGAAAATCCTGTTGAGTTGAAAAAGAAAATATAGACATTCGCAGTCTGAATGTCAAGACCGGCCGGGACAGCAGGCCTGCTCTCCTTACTTTTCTATCCGCAATCCCGATAAAGTTCGTGTAAGGTTAGATGAATCATGGCGATAAGTAATTCATGGGGTGCAGGAGTCTGGTTCCCATGAACTCAGTATGACGCCTAAGATGTTCGTAGTGCACGTTCGAGCGTGCCTTGCACAGTATCTATCTCGACTCGATGCGTTTTTTGAGAGAATACTTTTTACAAATGACGGCCACACCATCATATCTGCGTTGCAGAAATGGCCGAAAAAGTGTTTTAGCAACCGAGAGATCGAGCGGGATCAAAGAGGAGATCGGGTATGATCCAGGATAGTCTCACCATCGATGCCTATCAGAACCCTGTTGCGCGCAAGTCTGTCTCAGCAGTGAATGAGCTTTTTTCCCGGCACGACAATATGAGTGATCTGCTGAAGAGCGCGGCTCGGATTATCGCTGAGCTTCTGGGCGTGGAAGAGTGCGTTATCTACTGGTTGGGTGAAAACGCGACATTGAAGCGAAAAGCCTCTTTTCGCTACCGGCTCAAAAATTCCCGGCCTGCAGAGATCGAAACCGATGACGGTACACGCCCGCCTCTGCGCTTTGAAAACGGCACGCTCGTCGATGAGGATACGGGGGACTGGATTTTCGAGCCTCTGTCCGTGGATGGCCAGCTCGTCGGATATGTTGCGATTCCAAAGATCAGGCTGAACGGCGAAGCATCGACCGACGGGCACCGTCACTTTGTCAGCGAAATTTGTCGCCAGATCGGTTATGCCATCGAACTGCAGAAGCTGCGCCAGCTTCTGGCCTCGAAATATGCCCTCTATGCTTCCAACCACTCCAATGATGATACCGACGCTCGGCAGGATGAATTTCGCACACAGGTGATCGAGTCTATCACCAGACCGGAAAAAGTAGCGAAAATTATCGCCCGGTCGTTTTTTAAAGAACTGCGCAAAGCCGGTTTTGAAACAAAGCAAGTGCTCATCGTGGCTTCGGAAATCATCGAAAATCTCAACGCTACCCTGCGCCGGACGAATCAACGCACCCGCAGCGAAGGTGACAAGGACTGAGCCGTCTGGCTTTTCCTCACATCGTATCGGCGGTCTCCCTGACAGGATAGAATGTTTCTAGCAGGGGCGACCGCCTGTCGCTCTTGTGGGTTTCCTGCCTGTTATCATCAACGATAGATTTGAACGCAGCCATGATAGAACCGGTGGACTGGGGGGCTGCAAAAGTAAAGGCACCCGTACCGCGCCCCCCCCGTACCGTGACATTTATGTCGCGCCCCAGCCGTCACCTCAGAAGCATGCTGAATAACAAAGACTATCGTACTTCGCGACATGAATGTCGCGTTACACCCGGCACTACCCGTCGTACCGCGACATTT
>DRLW01000493.1 GCA_011375275.1 Bacteroidota bacterium | reverse complement strand
CAGTGCCGGAATCTCATCTTTTCTGGCATGTGCCCAAGGCTGGGAGATTCCGGTCTTCCCCTGCGGGGAAACCGGAATGACCGTCCTGGGGGAGACACGTGCTGCAGTCTGGCAGACTGGTTGAAAAATGCAACTGTGCTGAGTTGAATGGATGACCAGATACTTCGCGACATGAATGTCGCGGCACGCTCTGGGCACGCGTACTGTGCCATTTATGTCGCGTGTTAGCCGTCCCTATTAAAGCATGCTGAATAACGATATGTATCGCACCGCGCGACATGAATGTCGCGTTACAGTCATGCCCCCGAAAGTATGCTGAATCACGGAACGTATCGTACTTCGCGACATGAATGTCTCGGTACGCTCCGGGCACTACACTTTCATCATCATGTTTTGTCGCCCGGGTGCATCCCCTCAGGGCAGCAGGAAAACTCATTCATCCAACTGTGCCAGTTGTTCGTAATGATGCCAGCGTTCGTTTACCGCCTGCTGTGCTTTTTCCAGCAGCCTGGCTGCTGTGTCCGGGTGTGCCTGCTGCAACATGCGGTAGCGGCTCTCGGTGTAAATATAGTCCTGCAGCGGAATCTTCGGCGCTTTACTGTCCAGGTGCAAGGGTTTCCTGCCCTCAGCCTTCAACGCCGGATTGTAGCGGTACAGCAGCCAGTGGCCCGAATCCACAGCCAGCTTTTGATGGTGCATGCCTTTGGTCATGTCGATGCCGTGGGCAATACACTGACTGTACGCGATGATCAGCGATGGCCCGTCGTACGCCTCAGCCTCCTGAAAAACCTTCACCGTCTGCGCATCGTTGGCGCCCATGGCGATCTGTGCGACATAGACATGGCCGTAGCTCATAGCCAGCAGCCCGAGGTCTTTTTTCGGCGTTTCCTTGCCGCCTGCGGCAAATTTCGCCACTGCCGCCAGGCTGGTGGCTTTTGATGCCTGCCCTCCGGTGTTGGAATACACCTCCGTATCCATCACCAGCAGGTTGACATTGCGGCCGCTGGCGAGCACGTGGTCGAGCCCGCCGAAGCCGATATCGTACGCCCAGCCATCGCCGCCGACGATCCACACGCTCTTTTTCACCAGTGCATCTGCCAGACTGAGCAGGTCTCTGGCTGCCGCATCGGCGCGCCCGGACAGCTTCTCTTTCAGCGCCTGCACACGCTCGCGTTGGGCCGCAATACCGGCATCGGTGGACTGGTCCGCCCCGAGCAGGGCAGCGGCGAGCTGCGCGCCGATTTCATCCTGCAACCGTTCGACCAGCTCGCGGGCGTACTCTGCCTGTTTGTCCAGCGTCAGCCGCATGCCCAGGCCGAACTCGGCATTGTCTTCGAACAGGGAGTTGCTCCAGGCCGGGCCGCGGCCTTCCTGGTTGACGCTCCACGGCGTGGTCGGCAGGTTGCCGCCGTAAATGCTGGAACAGCCCGTGGCATTGGCCACCAGCGCCCGGTCGCCGAAGAGCTGGGTGAGCAGGCGCAGGTAGGGCGTTTCGCCGCAACCCGCGCAGGCGCTGGAAAACTCGAACATCGGCTGCAGCAGCTGGACATTGCGCACGCTGCCGAATTTCAGCCCGTTTTTTTCACCCTCGTGGCTGCTGATCTCCGGCAGGCTGAGGAAAAATTCCCAGTTGGCGCGCTCCTGCTCGCGCAGCGGTGGCTGCGGCGCCATGTTGATCGCCTTGCGGCCGACCCGGCTTTTGTCTTTTGCCGGGCACACCTCCACGCACAGGCGGCAGCCGGTGCAATCCTCCACTGCCACTTGCAGGGTGTACTGCTGCCCGGCCAGCTCGCGCCAGCGTGCCCCGGTCGCTTTGAAGGTCTCCGGTGCGCCGGCCAGCTCTTTTTCGTCGTAGATTTTACTGCGGATCACGGAGTGCGGGCAGACCATCACGCACTTGCCGCACTGGATGCACAGATCGCTTTCCCACACCGGCACTTCCAGCGCGAGGTTGCGTTTTTCCCAGCGCGTGGTGGCGCTGGGATAGGTGCCGTCCGCAGGCAAAGCGCTCACCGGCAGCAGATCGCCATCTCCGGCGATCATCTTCGCCGTGATCTGCTGCACGAAATCCGGCGCCTGTGCCGGGACTACCGGTGGCAGGTCGATGGCGCTGTCCGCATGCCCGGGCACCTTCACCTCGTGCAGATGCGCCAGCGCAGCATCCACGGCCGCGAAGTTCATGCGCACCACCACCTCGCCGCGCTTGCCGTAGGTCTTTTCGATCGCCTCTTTGATCTTGGCGATCGCCTGCTCCTGAGGCAATATCCCGCTGATGGCAAAAAAACAGGTCTGCATCACCGTGTTGATGCGGACGCCCATGTTGTTGTCCCGCGCTACTTTGTAAGCATCGACGACGTAGAATTTCAGCTTTTTGCTGATGATCTGTTCCTGCACCGGCCGGGGTATTTTATCCCAGACCTCATCCGGACCGAATGGGCTGTTGAGCAGAAAGGTGGCGCCCTCGGCGGCAAGGTCGAGGGTGTTGTAGCGCTCGAGAAAGCCGAACTGGTGCACGGCCACGAAATTGGCGCGCCGGATCAGGTACGTACTTTTGATCGGATTCGGCCCGAAGCGCAGGTGGGATATGGTGCGCGCACCGGCTTTTTTTGAATCATAAACAAAATAACCCTGCGCGTAGTTGGGTGTCCCCTCACCGATGATTTTGATGGAATTCTTGTTCGCCCCAACCGTGCCGTCCGAACCCAATCCCCAGAACACCGCCCGCGTCACCTCCTCCGGCTCGATGTCGAACTCCGGATCAAAATCGATGCTGGTATGGGTGACATCGTCGATGATCCCCAGGGTGAAGTGGTTTTTGGGCTGTTCAGTGGCCATTTCGTCGAACAGGCCTTTGATCATCGCCGGGGTAAACTCTTTTGACGACAGACCGTAGCGCCCGCCGATCACTTTGGGGAATGTTGCAAAGGGCGCTGTGCCGCTCATCATGCCCTCGCTGATGGCGGTGAGCACATCCTGGTACAGCGGTTCGCCGGCGCTGCCGGGTTCTTTGGTGCGGTCGAGAACGGCCACGACTTTGGCAGTGGGGGGAAGCGCTGCCAGCAGATGCGCTGCAGAAAAGGGCCGGAACAGCCGCACTTTGACCATGCCGAGATTTTCGCCACGGGCATTCAGGTAGTCGATCGTTTCCTCGGCGGCATCGCAGCCCGAACCCATGAGCACGATCACCCGCTCGGCTTTGGACGCGCCGTAGTACTCGAACAGCCGGTACTGGCGGCCGGTCAGGCCGGCAAAACGATCCATGGCCTGCTGCACGATTTCCGGCGTGGCCAGGTAGT
>DRLW01000492.1 GCA_011375275.1 Bacteroidota bacterium | reverse complement strand
TTGCTCAACGGTCGCTCCGGTGATGCGTTCCAAATCCCACGCAATCAGCGTGAAGACCTTTTGCACGAGACATTCTCCATCTGGCTGGGGATTCAGCAGTCGTTTGCCAGAACATTCTATTTTGATGAAGAAAAATTTTACCAGACAGTGGAAATCCCGGTTCGCAGGATGTTCCATTTTGTCGGCAAGGATGACGAGCTGTCCGGAGAAATGCAGCAGTTGCTCACATATTTGCGCAAACAGTTTGTGCACAAGGATGTCACGCTGTCTTTGATCCACGGTGACTTCTCCCTGAAAAACATCATGTTCAATGAATATGCCCTGCGTTTTAAAGGCATCATCGACTGGGATATGGCACGGACGGATTTCTTCCCGATCATCGATGTTTTTCATTTCTTTACCCGCCTTCAGCGCATTCCTGTCAACAAATCTGCGGTCATGGTCCTGCAGGGGATTTTGCAAGCGAGGAAGAGCAACAGGTACTTTCAGCAGGTGTGGAAGATGTACAAAGATACATTTGGCCTGGAAGAATCCTGTCTCACAGCGATGAGCATCATGTACTGGATGCATCTGCTCTCCGGGCATCACGGCTCCCTCAAGCTCATTCTCGACAAGACGTTTATCAAACGCAATTTTCTCAATCCCCTGAACATGTTTTTAAAAAAAATCGATTGAACTGTGACCGACCAGGACAACAAAATTTACCGGGATTTGCTCGATACCCTTGATGCAGATGGCGTGAGCTACGCTGTCCTGCGCGACGACGTCACGGCCACGAAGCCGATTCGTGATCTCGACGTGCTGGTGTCAGCGCGTGATGCCGAGGCTTTCCGGCGTTCGGCGGATGCGGCCGGTTTTATCATGCTGCGCGATGATTATTTCAACCCGGGGAAAGAAGTCTGGCTGCTGTACAACAACGGTCGCGGGTGGCTGCTCGACGTCCACTACAAAATGGTCTATCGTGGTGTCGAATTTTTGCAGACAGAGAAATTGCTGGCCAACCGTATTCGCAGGAACGGGTATTATGTCCTCTGTGAGGAAGATTTTCTCCTCAGCCTGCTTTTTCACAACGTCCTGGCGAAAAAGCGAATTCAGGAGAAGCACGCGCCGCAGTTACAGCGCCTGCTGGCAGCAAACCTGGATCAGAAACGCCTGCGCACGCACCTGCAGGCGGTAGGGTTGCAAAAGATTTTCGATGCGCTGGCGGCTGATTTCGAAAGAGCCTGCTCAGACCCGTCCTTTGTCGCCGGCATGCGGCGCCGGGCTTTGCGGGTGATTTTGAAAAACCCGGCCAACTTTTTCACGGCTAAAGTTATGCTGCCCTGGCGGCGGTTTAAGAGTGCATTTGCCGGCCCGCCCCGGGGGGTGCTGGTCGCCTTCCTCGGCCCGGATGGTACCGGCAAGAGTACGATGATCAAGGCGGTCAAGGAACATCTGCGCCGCTATGCCCTTGGCGCAGAAGTCGCCTACATGGGGCCGTGGGGGGGGAGCGTCCTCAACCTGCGCAAAATCTTTTTCTGGCTCAATCCCAGCCCCTACCGCTCCGATTACAAAGCATGGTATGCCGGAAAACTGAAAGAAAAGCCCGGGCCGTTGCGCGGTGTGGCGCGCATCAAATTCATGTTTCGCAGCGGTCTGTATTACGCCATGCTCATCGTTGAGATGTGGACGCGCTGGCGGGTGCGCGTTTTACCCCGACTGCGCCGGCAGAAAGTCGTCCTCGGTGATCGCTATATCCACGATATACTCACAGGCTACAAAAACCGACCGATGGATTATCATGTTGAGCTGCGGCAGAAACTGTGCGCGCGCTATCCTGCTCCGAACATCGGTATCTTGCTGGACAGCTCACCGGAGATCATTTTCAAACGCAAGCCCCAGCTTGACCGTGAGCAGCTCGCCCTCGGTCGCGAGCTATATCGCCAGGTAGCGGAGCAATACGGATTTATCGTTCTCGATACCAGCGACAGTGTCGCCCGAACATTGCAACAGTTCGATCAGGAGGTGATGCCGCTGCTGCTCGCCCATTTACGACGACAGAATAATCCGGCGGGGAGCCCCATAGAGAAAGAGGCCGCCGCGAGCAGAACCGCGGAAGTGCGTGTTTGAGCATGAGGGCAGGAAACAGCGCCGGGTTCAAGGCAAGATAACGCAGGAAAAGGACGATGCCTGACAAGCAGGACAAGCTCGAAAAGCAGACCAAGGTCGGAATTCTCTGGAACACCATGAGCCGTGTGGTTGGCACCTTCGGGCAGTTCATCGGAGGGATTTTCATCGCCCGGCTGCTCGGCCCGGAAGAAATCGGCGCGTTCGCCATGGGCATGATGGTCATCGGCTTTGCCACAAAATTCGGTGAATTTGGTTTCCACATGGGCCTGGTGCAGCGCAAGGATGAGGTCACGGCTAAGCATATCAACAGCCTTTTCGTCATGGACCTGGTCTTTAAAATCGCACTCTGGATCATCGTCTGGTTCAGCTCGCCATACATTGCGCAGTTTTTCAATGAGCCACGGTTGCTCGACGCGATGCCAGTGATCGCACTGTACATGGTGCTGGAATGCTTTTCCATGACTCCTCTGACGCTGCTGCGCAGGGAGATGGACTTTAAGAGCTACTCGATCATCATCACAGCAGAGCGGTTGCTGGTAATTCCGCTGGCCATTGTTTTCGCTCTTTTCGGCTTCCAATTCTGGAGCCTGGTTTAC
>DRLW01000491.1 GCA_011375275.1 Bacteroidota bacterium | reverse complement strand
TCACACATGTAAAAAATTATAGTAACATTTTTGCTCCCGATTTGCAAGCAAAAACTTGGCATCCTCCGGGAACGATAAAGTACAAACGCATCGCGTTTCGCATGTGCACTGCCGCCGGAGCTGCGTGACGAGAGATAAACGTTCGTAGTGCGCGCTTCAGCGCGCCTCCGCACGTCGCAAATTTTACCTGCGTGCCGGGATCTCCTCGGGATGGGGCGCGGTCTTTCGGGCAGGCGGCATATTGCCTCGCTGGTGTTCTGTCGCAGGAGCGGCAAGAGAGGCATCACACCGCCGGAGCGGTGTCACGAGAGATAAACGTTCGTAGTGCACGCTTCAGCGCGCCTCTGCACGTCGCAAATTTTACCTGCCTGCCGGAATCCCCTCGGGATGGGCACGGCCTTGCAGCGCAGGGCGGTATCGCGTTTTGCTGGTGTTCTGCCGCGGGAGCGGCAAGGAGGCGTCACACGACGAGAAGTGTGAGCCATAAGTTCTGCAGTTCGACTGGATAGAATATATTTGACTTTTGTTCAATCTCCTCTATTTTTAGTGCCCATTGTCGATCTGGCCTGAAAAAGGCCGGCTGACCTGGCGCAGGCCCCGGACTGTGCCCACCCGCTCAGCGCTCCATGCTGATGAATCGGGATCAAAAAATTTCATCCCGTCCCATCGCAGCAGCGAGGGGCACAAGCGACTCGTGTTTCGACCTGTTTTAAGCACGCCATCGATCATTTCAGGCATCCTGCATTTCTTGAGCAAAGCGCTGTTCTCATAATTGCGGGATAGACATATAGAAAAGGAATTTCAGATGACCCACTATTTTCGTTCTCTGCCATCCCGCCGGAAAAAGTTTTTCCCTTCACTCTTGTTGATTTCCCTGCTTTTCCTTCTCAGCCAGTTCAGTGCGTCAAATGCAGGAACAGGCGTACGCAAAGCCGTAACGCCTCAGAAGCAATCACCTCTGTTATCCCCTCTGGGCTATGCCAAAGGCACGGCGCCCATCGCTCTTGCGGCCAAAAGTGGCCGCACGCTGATTCCCGGCGTCGTGGTGGTGCGCATGCAAAAGGACAGCCGGCTCGGGAAAGCAGCCTTCCCGCTGCAAAGCCCGGGACTGGCAGCCGTAGCAGCGCAGTACAACATCAGCGCCATGCGGCCTCTTTTCCCGAACATTCCCGACTCCAGGCCGGCGCGTTTTCATGGTTTGAAAGAGATGTACACCCTGCATTTTTCCGAGCATATCGACCCGATCGAAGTCGCCATGGCTCTGGATGGCGTGCCCGAGGTGCTGTATGCGGAACCCAAATACGCTTATCCCCTGCTCGCTGTGCCGGATGACTCGCTGTACTCGCAGATGCAGCAATTTCAGGCGATTTCGGCCGAGCTGGCCTGGGATATCGCCAGGGGAGAAAATGGCGATGTCGTCATCGCAATCGTCGATGGGGGTACCGACTGGCAGCACGAAGACCTGAACGCAAACATCTGGAATAATGCGGATGAGGTGCCGGATAACGGCGTCGATGACGACAACAACGGCTATGTCGATGATGTACGGGGCTGGAACTTTGCCCGGCGCAACAATGACCCCTCCGGGCTCTCCGGCCAGCCGGTAAATGGCGGGCACGGAACCCACACCGCCGGCACAGCGGGCGCTGTAACGAATAACAAACTCGGCGTGGCCAGCATCAGCTGGAATGCCACCATCATGCCCATAAACGCTTCTGCAGGCCAACAGGACAGAGCGATTCAGTATGGTTTCGAGGGCATCGTCTATGCGGCGGAGAACGGTGCTGATATCATCAATTGCAGTTGGGGAAGCCCGGGCATTCCCTCCAGTTTTGAGCAGGATATCATCGATTTCGCTTATGCCAAAGGCTCACTGATCGTTGCTGCGGCAGGGAATGACAATGCCAACAATGACCTGACAGGCTTTTTCCCGGCCAGCTATAACCACGTCCTGTCGGTCGGATCGACGAACAACGCGGACCGCAAGAGCAGCTTTTCGAACTACGGCATCAGCATCGATGTTTTCGCGCCCGGCTCGTCGATTTTGAGCACGTACTGGTCTCCGAGCGACAGCAGCCGGAAATACGCATTCAACAGCGGGACGTCCATGGCTTCGCCGTTAGTCGCCGGGTTGGCCGCTCTGGTGAAAACGAAAAATCCGGACATGACGGTCGATCAGTTACGCGAACAGATCCGTACGACATCAGACCCGATCGATGCCCTCAATTCACGCTATGCAGACAGCCTCGGTGCAGGCCGTGTCAATGCTCTCAAAGCGCTGACAGAATCCGGGCCCTCCGTACGTATCGTTGGCACCCGTTTTATCGACGGCGGCGCAAACGGCATCATCAACGCGGGTGAAAACATCGAAGTCACGGTTTTGTTCACAAATTATCTTTCCCCGGTCAGCGATGTGAGCGTGGAGCTGAGAGCTTTCGATGGTGTGGCGGATATCAGCGTGAAACAAGCCACAATCAGCCAGATCAACAGCGGTGATACAACTGCGGCGACCTTCAGTTTTCTCG
>DRLW01000490.1 GCA_011375275.1 Bacteroidota bacterium | reverse complement strand
TGCAACGCTGTACGGCAAGGTCGATATCTGCGGACGCATCTACCAGGGTGCCGGAGTTTGAACCGAGCTCGAGGGTGATTTTTTTCAGTCCGGAGGCTTCCTTTATTTTTTTGCCGGCAGGAACACTGCCCGTAAAAGTAACCATGGCCACACGATCGTCGCGGATGAGTGCTTCTCCCACATCCGGCCCACCGCCGTGGATGATATTGATGGCTTCTTCCGGCAATCCGGCTTCGAGCAGCAATCGGCCCAGCTCCTGCGCCGGCCCGGGCGTGCCGGGCGCTGGTTTCAGTACCACGCTATTGCCTGCGGCAATTGCTGGTGCAACCTTGTGCACGACCAGATTGAGCGGAAAATTAAAGGGCGTGATCGCAGCGATGACACCGACGGGTTCGCGAAGCCAGTAGCCGATACGGTTCTCCGAACCGGCTGAGGCATCCATGGGCACGGTCTCTCCGTGAATGCGCCTGGCTTCTTCCGCGGCGAAACGTAAATTTTCAACGGCCCGATCAACCTCGATGTGTGCCCATTTCCACGCCTTACCACTTTCGAGCACGATCCGGCGCGTCATCTCTGCATGCATCTCAGTGATGGCCTCGGCAGTCCGCATGAGGATGCGGGCGCGCTCGTGCGCTGGCAGATTTTTCATCACCGCACGCGCACGCTCGGCTGCAGAAACGGCCTCGTTGACTTCTTCCGGCCCGGCAACCGGCAGGGTGCCGAGTACTTCATTCGAGAAAGGATTCCGGACTTCCTGTGTGTGCGCACTGCCGGTCCAGCGTCCGGCGATCAACATTTTGTAGGCATAGCTCATGGTTTTTCTCCCGGTTGTCTCCACTGCTCTGTGCGATGTAGCGATTCGTACTACGATCGCGTTTGCCACATTTGAAACAGAAAAGTATGATTTTCTCGGTCACAAAGCTTGCGGGTCACCTGAAAAATTGTGTTCGATGAAGTGCCTGAACTATTCAGTCAGCCAGACTATGCATCACATAATGCAAAGGACTGCGTCCGTTGTGTGGCGAGTGAAAAGTTGTGGTTTTCTCCGCCTGGCTGGTAACGAAAATCTTGGAATTTATCATGTAAAATAGTATCTGATTGAAGGAACCAGGCCGCCGGGTTCACACGGGCTGATGCTATAATTTAAGGAAAAATCTCAGCATGAAAAAACAATACATTTTTCTCGCGTTCGTTTTAACCACGCAACTGTCCTGCTCCCTCTGGAATCAAAACAACGAGTTACGCCCCGATGGTCATGCGACGGATGTCCCCGTTTATACCCATGAGCTGGCTGAGTCTGTCAACAAGCTCATCCCCTCTGCAATCAATGTAGTTACGTTTCTCAGCTACGATATCGAGCATTTCTTGCACGAACGCCGGCCTGATGGCAGTTTCATCCGTGATGATAACAGCGTGACAGGGTACAAGCTGATCGGGGAGAAGATCATCAAAGAAGAAAATGAGATCAAATCTTTTGGCGGTGGCCTGATCATCGGCACCAGCGACACCGAACTGCTCATCCTGACCAGCCGCCATATCGTGATCCATAAGGAAGAAGTCACCAATTACTACTTTCATAATGGCAAGCAGACCGATGTGCCCCGTTCCCGGGCCACGCTCAGGCATACAGAGTCGGCTGTGCGGCCGCGTTTTTCCACCAATATCCGGCCTGTGCGTATCCTCGCCGATGACCCGCGCGCAGACCTGGCTCTGCTGGTGACCAGAAATGATCGCCGTCTGGGCGTGAAATACGAAGGCCGCGTTGCCCAGGATATCTATCCCATTTGGGGAAAGCTTGGGGTCATCGTCGGTTATCCGGATGAAGTGCTGCAGGTATCCATGGGAATTACGGGGGCTGCACCTTATCCGGGTAACTTCAGCATCGATATTACCGGCACTTTCGGATTCTCCGGAGGCCCTGTTTTTCTCCTCGATCGCAAAGGCGGACTGGCTTTTGCCGGTATCGGTAAAAGCGTGCCAGGGAAGACCACCTTTTTTGTGACTCCGGATTCATCGATGCAGTTCTCCACGAAATTATTTCCCGAAGATATTTCCAGCCTTGAGATTCGCGAATTACCGGTGTTGAGCCAGAACCGCATGTATAGTGTCGATGTCAATTATGTCATCAACTTTCTGCGTGAAAACTATCCCATCATCGACCGCAGCGAGTTTCGTCTGGGTAAAGGTTTTATGGAGCAAATCAACAAGTGAGACCGGGGGGACCGGCCCGGCTGATTCCCGAAAAAATCATTCCGCCGTTTCCGCTTGACTTTTTACTGCGTTCTCTTATATTGGTCAACGTTTGTCTGTTTCACCCAGCCACAATTCAAGAGAATTCAGATAATTATCCCAATTTTTCTCCGGGTATCCAGTTTACTCAGCAAATCGGGTCTGACCCGGACACCGGCATGTGTCATCCCGGCCAGGCGCAGCGCAGTGCCGGAATCTCATCTTTTCGGGCGCGTGCCAGAGTCAAGGAGATTCCGGTCTTCTCCTGCGGGGGAACCGGAATGACGGTTCTGGTGCTAGCATATGCTGTACTCTGGCGGGCTGGCCGAAAAAATGCAACATTGCTGAGTTAAATGGATAGCCAGGCAATTTCTCACGCATGTGCGCTATGTAGCGCGCATAACCTGAGCGGGCTGAGCTGTAAAATCCATAATTCCGTTTTTTGGCAGCGTTTCCGAGCTGTTCTGCCGGCATCCGAAATCAGGCGATTCTCATGGTTCAGGACATTCTTTTCTATCTTTTCTCGGGTATTGCCATCGTATCAGCCGTGGCCATGGTCTTACATAAGAACCCGGTGTACAGCGTGCTGTTGCTGATCCTGACCCTTTTTTCCCTCGCCGGTCTCTATGTTTTACTCGAAGCACCTTTTATCGCGGCTGTGCACATCATCGTCTATGCCGGCGCGATCGTGGTGCTTTTTTTGTTTGTCATCATGCTGCTCGATATGAAAAAGGATCTCGAACCCGTGCGCTGGCGGCGCCTCTCGCGTATTTTGGCTGCCTGCGCCGGTCTGGCTTTTCTGATCGAAGCCGGATTGGTGGTTCTCAGCATGCGTGAGCAGGCCCTGATGGCCGAGTCCGGGGATTTTGCCGGCAGTGTCGAGCAGGTGGGGCTGCTGTTGTTTACGCGCTATTTGCTCCCTTTTGAAATCGCCTCTATTTTGCTGCTCGTAGCAATCATCGGTGTGGTTGTGCTCGCACGTCGTAAACCGCTGGTTCAGGGGTAACGCTGCGAGCGATCTCAGGAGTTATAATTTTTCAGTATTATGGTGGAAAAAATGGCTGCGGAACCCTATCTCCTCGTCGCGATTATTCTCTTTGCCATCGGTGCAGTAGGTGTGCTGGTGCGCCGCAATGCCATTATTATTTTTCTCTGCATCGAATTGATGCTCAATGCCGTCAACCTCGCTTTTGTCACTTTTGCCAGAATACAACACAATCTCGATGGGCAGGTTTTCGTCTTTTTCGTGATGATCGTGGCTGCTGCCGAAGTGGCTGTCGGCCTGGCACTGATCGTCGCACTGTTTCGTAAAAAAGCAACGCTTGCTGTGGATGAAATTAATCTGATGAAGTGGTGATCATGAATCACTATCTCTGGCTCATACCCTTTTTCCCCCTTGCTGGTTTTCTGCTCAACGGCCTGATCGGCACGCGTTTCCCGCGCAAGCTTGTCGCCGGCATCGGTGTAGCATCAGTTGCAGCGGCTTTTTTTACCGCGCTCTATTTTACCCTGCATCTATCCGGCTTGCCGGAAGACAAACCCTACTTCCTGAATTACATCTATACATGGATCGAAACGCGGCATTTTGCTGCGACAGTGGCCCTGAAATTCGACGCGCTGTCTGCGGTCATGGTGTTGATCATCACCGGCGTCGGCTCGTTGATCCACATCTATTCCATCGGCTATATGCACGGTGATCCCGGGTATTCGCGCTACTTTGCCTACCTGAATCTGTTCACATTTGCCATGCTCATCCTTGTGCTGGCGGATAATTTTCTGCTGCTCTTTCTCGGGTGGGAAGGCGTCGGACTGTGCTCATATCTGCTCATCGGGTTCTGGTATGAAAAAACCGAATACGCCAATGCCGGGATGAAAGCCTTTATCGTCAACCGTATCGGTGACTTCGGTTTTCTCATCGCCATGTTTCTGGTCGTGATGGCCTTCAGCAC
>DRLW01000489.1 GCA_011375275.1 Bacteroidota bacterium | reverse complement strand
ACGCTGAAGCGTGCACTACGAACGCCTCTTCTCGTCACACCGCTCCCGCGGTGTGACGCCCTTTTGCCGCTCCCGCGGCATTCCGCAAGCGCAACGACATGCAGCCAGAGCGCCGAAAGCTTGCATCATTTTCGGATCACCCCGGTGCAATCAGCGACTTTTGGTCACGCTGAAGCGTGCACTACGAACGCCCTCTTCTCGTCACACCGCTCCTGCGGTGTGACGCCCCTTTTGCCGCTCCCGCGGCATTCCGCAAGCGCAGCGACATGCCGCCAGCGCCGAAAGCTTGCATCATTTTCGGATCACCCCGGTGCAATCAGCGACTTTCGGGCACGCTGAAGCGTGCACTACGAACGCCCTCTTCTCGTCACACCGCTCCTGCGGTGTGACGTCCCTTTTTGCCGCTCCCGCGGCATTCCACAAGCGCAGCGACATGCCGCCTGCGCTGAACTCCCGCATCATATCGAGCCACCCCAGTGCAATCAGCGACTTTCGGGCACGCTGAAGCGTGCACTACGAGCGTCTCCCTCTACCACCCGGACCACGAGCACGAAATATGCTCTGAAGCATGAAACTCAGGGCATCATGAATGAGCAATTGCGACGTTTCTTTCCTGCCTGTTACAGTGCGGACAAAAGCCTTGCAACTCAGGGGTAAATATGGTATATTCCGCAGATTTTTTTGTGCAGGCGATGTGAGGCGCTGCACGTATTTTTGCACCATAAGGGTTTTATACCCTTTTTTCATTTTATCCCGTTTCAGCAGTCTTCCCGGATGTCTATTTCTCAGTCTATACTTGCCGGGATGAGTTGTTTGGCTTAACGAGCGGGTGATGAGCAGAAAAATCAGAACTTCGTGAATTGGTGATCAGCCGCGGCATCGCATACGATGTTTGCGGGCCAGGACAGTCATTTTTCTCGGCAAGGAGGATAGATGAATATTCATGAGTATCAGGGTAAGGCGTTGCTCAAGCAGTTCGGCGTTGCCGTGCCCGAAGGAAAAATTGCAGAGACTCCTGAAGAAGCAGAAAAAATTGCGCAGGAACTCGGAACCGATGTCGTCGTGGTCAAGGCGCAGATTCATGCCGGTGGCCGTGGCAAGGGTGGGGGAGTTAAGCTGGCAAAAGGGCCGGCAGATGCGAAGAAAATTGCCGGTGAAATTTTGGGTATGAATCTGGTCACGCATCAGACCGGGCCGGAAGGTAAAAAAGTACGCAAGGTGCTCGTCGAGCAGGGGCTGGACATTGCGCACGAGTATTACGTCGGCATCACCCTGGACCGCAGCGTTGGCCAGCTCGTGGTCATGGCGAGCACGGAAGGTGGTGTTGAAATCGAGAAAGTGGCGGAAGAAACGCCGGAAAAAATTATCAAAGAATGGATCGATCCGGTTGCCGGGCTGCGACCAGCGCAGGCCCGTGAAATCGCTTTTGCGCTGGGCCTGAGTGGCAGTGCGTTCAAAAATGCGGTCAAATTCCTCGATGCCCTGTACAAGGCCTATATGGCCAGCGATGCCTCTCTGGCGGAGATCAATCCGCTTGTTGTGACCAAAGGCGGCGATGTGCTGGCGCTGGATGCCAAAATCAATTTTGACGACAATGCGCTCTATCGCCATCCCGATTACGCCGAATGGCGCGACCTCAACGAAGAAGAGCCGCTGGAAGTCGAGGCCGGTAAATTCAATCTCAACTACATCAAGCTCGATGGAAATGTCGGCTGCATGGTCAATGGTGCCGGCCTGGCCATGGGAACGATGGACATCATCAAGCTGGCTGGAGGCGAACCGGCCAACTTCCTCGATGTCGGTGGCAGCGCCAATGCCGAGACCGTTGAAAACGGGTTCCGCATCATCCTGTCGGATCCCAACGTCAAAGCGATTTTGATCAACATCTTCGGCGGCATCGTCCGATGCGATCGTGTGGCGCGCGGCGTGATCCAGGCTGCCGAGAATGTGCACATCACCGTGCCTCTCGTGGTACGCCTCGAAGGCACGAATGCAAAAGAAGCGGCCGAGCTGCTGGCAGAGTCTGGTCTTGAATTGCAGGTTGCCACCTCAATTGAAGACGCAGCTCAAAAGGTTGTATCTGCAGCCGAAGCTGCCTGAGGCCGCCGGGCAATGGCGGAATTCCGATGTTGAGAAAAGAACGTATGATACAACCCGAACAGTTTGCAACTCTTACGAAATCCGGCCTTGATGATGATTTTATCAGCAGGGTGCAGTCATTCCCTTTGCAGGCAAGATTTTTCAGTTATCCTGCCAATCCTAACGCGAAGTGCGAGTTTGTGAATCATTCGGGATAAACCTACACAGGAGGTAACCTTGAGTGTCTTGATCGATAACAATACCCGGGTTTTGGTGCAGGGTATTACTGGTGGCGAGGGCTCCTTCCATGCGAAACAGATGATGGAGTACGGAACCAATGTGGTCGCAGGCGTCACGCCGGGAAAAGGCGGGCAGAAGTTTGAAGATACAGTACCTGTTTTTAATACCGTTGCTGAGGCGGTGAAAGAGACCGGCGCCAATGCCGCGGCGATTTTTGTACCGCCGCCATTCGCAGCAGATGCCATCATGGAAGCGGCTGCCGCCGGAATTCAGGTCATCATCACCATCACCGAAGGCATCCCGACACGGGACATGATTACTGTCAAAGCATTTCTCGACAAGCGCAATGTGCACATGGTCGGCCCGAACTGCCCGGGCGTCATTTCTCCGGGCAAGTGCAAGATCGGCATCATGCCCGGTTTTATCCACAAGGAAGGCCGCGTCGGTGTCATTTCCCGCTCAGGAACGCTGACGTACGAGGCCGTAAAGCAGCTCTCTGATCTCGATATCGGCCAGTCCACATGTATCGGTATCGGCGGCGATCCCATCATCGGCACGACCTTTACCGATGCGCTCAAGCTGTTCAACGAAGATGCAGACACAGATGCTGTAGTCATGATCGGTGAAATTGGCGGCTCTGCAGAACAGGAAGCAGCAGCGTACATTAAAGAACACTTCAGCAAACCCGTGGTCGCGTTTATCGCCGGTCGCACGGCCCCACCGGGACGCAGGATGGGGCATGCCGGTGCGATTATTTCCGGTGGCGGCGGAACGGCTGAAGAGAAAATGGCGGCGCTGAAAGATGCCGGCGTGCACGTATCCGAAACCCCGGCTCTGATCGGCAAGACCATGCAAAAAGCACTTGGCCTGGTGTAAAACACCGTTGTACGGACAGGGGAGATATTCAGCGCCTTACGGCTGATGACAGCGGCCCATAGCCACAGAGTTCCCCTGTTCGCGTTTGCCCGCGGCAGCAAGAAGCTGTCGCAGGTCGTTTCTTGTTTTAACCCGACAACCCATAGCACGAAGCGCGGGTGTGTCGGGATGTTAGGCTTGATATTTATTGAATTATGAACCTTTTCAGGTTGCAGATGACACGGGAGAAGCCTGCCGGTGCGGACTTCTCCCGCTTCTTGTTCACCTGAGTTACAATGAAAAATGAGGGAGATTCATCCGTGGAAAGAACACTTGCAATTTTAAAACCTGATTGTGTGGGAGCAAAAAAAGCCGGAAAAGTTCTGGCACGTATCGAAGAAGCCGGATTTCGCGTCGTTGCCATGAAGATGGTTCGTCTCAACGCAGAAACCGCCGGGCAGTTTTACGCCGTGCATAAAGAACGGCCCTTTTACGGCGAGCTGGTGGAGTTCATGGCCAGCGATCGCTGCATTCCTGTTGTTCTGGAGAAAGAAAACGCGGTTGCGGATTTCCGCACGCTGATCGGCGCAACAGACCCTGCCGAGGCTGATGAAGGGACCATCCGTAAGGAATTTGCCACCAGCAAGGCTTTCAATATCGTACACGGTTCGGATTCGCCGGAGAATGCGAAGATCGAAATCAATTTCTTTTTCTCGGAAAAAGAGCTTGTAGAAACAGCCTGATGGGAATGACTGCGAAACCCCTGCCGGAGCCGAGGCGCTTGCAGGGGTTTTTCGCGCCCGGCTTTTTTTGATGGATTTTCTTGAATTCTCACCTATTTTAGACAGGCAACACAGGCAGGGGATAGCGGGTGAGCGCTTTCAGATCAGCTATCCGGCTATTGCACGCGAAGTGCCGGGTTGAGAAAAGGTCGAATAAATGCAGGAATATCTGGTTGCCCACGTAATTCAGGAGAGTTGCATCTTTTCATCCAGTCCGTGATCCCGGTTTCTCTGCAGGGAAAGACCGGAATCCCCGGGACTCAGGGACGTGCAGAAAAGATGAGATTCCGGCGCTGCGCTTGGCCTGGCTGGAATGACGGATATCGGTATCTGAATCAGGCCAGGTTTGCTGAGTT
>DRLW01000488.1 GCA_011375275.1 Bacteroidota bacterium | reverse complement strand
GGACGTCTTTCCGAACAGGGAAGTCAATGCCCAGACCGGTCAGACCATGGAAGCCATGTTTTTGGAATTCGAGCCCAGGCCGTATGAAGACAGGCCGGTGTTCGAATCATGGGGCGGAATTCAGCGGGCGTTGCCGACAGGGTCTTTCGACCAGACCGAGAGCAAATTTCTGGAGATCATCGTCAACGGAGACAAGGGGATATTGCATATCAACCTCGGCCAGATTTCCGAGGATGTCATTCCGAACAACAAGCTCGATTCCGAGGATATCCCTGTTGCCGGCATCCGCCTCGGGATTCTCGATCCGGGCGAGGACGTTGGTCTGGACGGCATGTCCAACGAGGAAGCCGCAGCATTGGGCGCGGATCAGGACTGGTGGGATATCAATGAAGATGGCGTGCGCCAGCCGTGGGAACCCTACAGCGATGATGACTGGGCCTACACCCCCGGAAGTACGGATTTTCGTTTTATCAACGGCACGGAAAACAGCGCCAATGACGGCACGCGTATTCCGGATACCGAGGACATCAACCGCAACGGCAGTGTCGATCTCACCAACAGTTATTTCGAGTACACCATCGATCTGTCTTCGACAAAATATCAGGCCGGGCCGGCTACACCCAAGGGATGGAAGCTGTACCGTATTCCCCTGGTGATGCCACCGGAGGGCAGTTCAGACCCCACCCGGCGCAAGGTGCGAAATCCTGATCTGTCGCAAATCGAGTTTGCCCGCATCTGGGTCAATGGTGTGGATGAAAAGGTGTTGATCGGAATCGCTGAGATCAACCTCGTCGGCAATGAGTGGAAAGAGCTGGGTATCTATTCTCTCGACGATCCGCAGCAGTTCGATTCCGAGAACGATTCCACGGTTGCGGTGACCGTGGTCAATACCCACGAAAATCTCGATTATACCCCGCCACCCGGTGTTGAGGGCGCATACGATCAGATCAACCGTATCCGTTCCAAAGAGCAGGCGCTGGTGCTCGACGTCAACGATCTTCCCAGTGGGATGATGGGGCTGGCCCGTAAATCGTTTTTCGAAACCCAGAATTTCATCTATTACGAAAAGCTGAAGATGTACGTCTATGCCCGCGATGAGTACGGCACGCACATCACAAGCGATACCAGCGATATCGAGTTTTTTATCCGCTTCGGCTCTGATCCGAACAACTACTACGAGGTGCGCGAACGCGTCTATCCGGGCTGGGACGAGCGCAACGAGATCGTGCTCAACTTTCTCGACATGACCAGTCTGAAACTGGATTCTCTGTTGTATAACCATGAGTTCGGGTATTTTGAGAAAAACGTCAAAGGCAAGATATACCGCGTCAAAGGTAATCCGTCGATCACCAATGTGCGCGTGCTCTATGCCGGAGTGAAAAATTTGTCCGCTCTCAATCTGCCGTTCAGCGGCCAGGTCTGGATGAATGAACTGCGCATCTCCAACGTTGAAAAAGCCAAAGGCATGGCGATGCGCGGCCGTTTCGATATCCGGCTGTCGGATTTTATTTCCATGAATGGTGAACTCAACAGGCAGGATGCGGATTTTCACAACGTGGCAACACGTTTTGGTTCCGGGGATAACCGCACGGCAGTCTCGCTCAATTCCAGCATCAAGCTCGATAAGCTGCTGCCGCAGAGCTGGGGGCTGAACATTCCGGTCAATGTCAACTATTCGGAGAGCAACTCGACGCCGAAATACCTCCCGGGCAAGGATATCCGTGTCAGCGAGGGGTTGCCTGACAGCGTGCTGCAACAAATCCGCACACAGAGCCGGCAACAGGGTTTTTCCGTCTCTTTCAGCCGGGCCAAAGCCTCGAAAAATTTTCTGTTGAAATACACAATCGACCGGCTCAAGGGTAATTTCAGCCACACGGCTTCGAACCAGACCAGCCCCACGACTCTGCTGGCCGACCGTAAATCATGGGCAGGGAACCTCGATTACAGCTTACAGTTCGGGCCTGATACCTATTTCGAAGTTTTTCGCATGTTCTCCTCGCTGCCACTGCTCAACCGCATGAGCAAGATGAAGTTTTACTATCTGCCGCGGTCGCTCTCAGCACGGATTCAGGGCACAACCTCCCGCTCGATTTCGCAGACGCGGACGAACTCCGGCGCGGCCGGGAAGCGAAACGATGTTTATAAGTATGATGTGACGCGTAATTTTTCGCTTAACTATCGCATGTTTGATAATCTGACAGCGAATTTCAACCGCAGCGCTGTGGGTGATTTTCGCCAGAAAGGTCTGCAGGGCCTGTTCAGCAATGAGTTTATCGACATCAACAAAAACCAGAGTTTCAAACTCGATTTTAACCCGACATGGTTCAGTTGGGCGACGAACAATTTTTCGTACAGCGCAAATTATCGCTACACCAACAACCTGAGCCTGCAGGAACGGGGGCGCAGTGCCGGCACGCAGAGCAATCTCTCCGCCTCGATGACGCTGAAACTGTCCCAGATTTTCAAAGGAGGGGGAAGCAAAACCAGTCGTCGCCGGCAGCCGCCGGGCCGCAGACGGCGCAAGCCCGGGCAGAAAGCAGAGGGGGAAAAAGAGAAAAAGCAGGAAAAAGAAAAAAAGAAATCCGGCTCAGCCAATCCATTGCTGTTGTTGAAAAATCTCGATGCACTTGTCGGAAAATTTCGCGATATTCGCATCACCTATGGCCAGCGCAGTACAGTCAACAACAGCGCCCTGCTCGAGGGCACGCCGCACTGGCGCTATCAGTTCGGCCTGGCCTCCGACCCCGGGCTGGGTAAGGTGGCCGGTCAGACCGGGACGCTGTTCACAGAGACGGTCAACCGCAACCTGACCGCCAGCACCGGCTTTCAGTTGCTGAAGCGTATCGATATCCAGGTTAATTTTACGCATGATGAACAGCGCACTCAGAATTCACAGATAACCGGCAGTTACTCTGACTCGTGGCTTCAGGTCGGCAGCCTGAACATGCCTTTTCCGGAATGGACGGTGAGCTGGAATAACATCGAGCGCCTGGCCCTGCTGAAAAAGGTCGCGCAGAAAGTGAGCCTGAGTCATAATTTTACCGGTAAGCGCTCGGTATTCTGGAACAATGAGCAAAATCTGACTCAGAGGGAGGACTTTTCCATCAGTTTCAGGCCCCTTCTCAAGCTCAGTATCACGTGGAAGAACAACATGACTTCCAACCTGCAGATCAACAAGACCCGTTCGATAAACAACCGTTTCAACATCAACACCGAGATCGAGCAGCCGCAAATTTCAGGTGGCCAGCGTACCAGCGCACTGGATATCAGTTTCACAACAAATTATTCCAAGCGCGGTGGTTTCAATCTGCCACTGCCGTTTTTGAAGAATAAAAAATTGAAAAATACCGTCGATGTCGCTTTGACGTTTTCCAGCACGAGAAACCAGAATGAACAGTTTACAGCCACAGAGGGATGGGTGCCGACCACGGAAACCTCGCGCTGGTCATTCCAGAGCCGTGTGACCTACAGCTTCAGCTCACGGGTGCGCGGCGGGGCCTCGTTCGAGCTCGGTAAAACCAAATCGACCACGGCAGGAGAAACAAAAATCAGAGAATTCCTGATCGATGTCAATATTTCGATCAGAGGAAATTGAGCTATCTGGGAGGAAGAATGTATCGTCTGATCGCGGGAATGCTGTTTCTTGTCGCCATGGGATATTCCTGTGGTAAAAAGCCGGTCGAGCCCCTGTTCGTGCCTGATTTTGACGCCCGGCGCGCGTTTGCTGATCTGGAAAAGCAGGTAGCATTCGGGCCGAGAGTACCCAACAGCCCGGCCCACGCTGCCTGCCTCGATTTTCTGAAAACCACCCTCGACAGTCTTGCCGATGTCGTCACCCTGCAGCGCTTCGAAGCCACGATCGCCCGCACAGGCGAGAAAGTACAATTAGCGAATGTCGTCGCCAGTTTCGGCCTGGATAAAAAGCAGCGCATCCTGCTGGCAGCCCACTGGGACAGCCGTCCGTGGGCTGACATGGAAGCAGACCCGGCGGATCGGGAAAAGCCGGTGCCCGGTGCCAACGATGGCGCTTCCGGCGTGGCTGTGCTGCTGGAGATCGCGCGCGTGCTCAAAGCCAATCCCGCTCCTGTGGGGGTGGATATCGTTCTCTTTGACGGCGAGGATTTCGGCTCCCAGGGACGGGATGATACCTGGGCCGTGGGTGCCCAGTATTTTGCCAATAAAAAGGATGTTCGCTACACCCCCTTTCTCGGCATCCTGCTCGACATGATCGGCGACAAGAATTTACAGATTAAAAAAGAAGGCAATTCCCTCACCTACGCTCCGGACGTCGTCAGCCTGGTCTGGAATTATGCCGGCCGTCTCGGCATAGAGGCGTTTTCGGCCGAAGCGATCGGCCCGATCATGGATGACCATGTCCCGCTGCTGCAGAAAGGTATCCCGTGCATCGATCTCATCGATTTTGACTATGCCTACTGGCACACCCTCGAAGACACGCCGGACAAATGCAGCCCGGAAAGCCTGGAAGCGGTCGGCCGTGTGGTTCTCGCCGTCATTTACAACCCCCCATTATAAACATGCAGAAAAAAGCACAAAAATGGCTCATGCTCAGCGCCCGGCTTGCCGCGGATACGGATGCTGATATCCTCAGTCACGTCTGTTTTGAGGCCGGGGCGCTGGGATGTGAGGAGCGGGAATCGATGGTCATCGCCTGGTTCCCGCAACAAAACGCGCGGACTTTGATGCAGGATGTGAACCAACGGCTGGCTTCTCTGCTGGCGGCCGGTATTCTGCAGGGGACGCCCTCCCTCAGTACCAGCGTGATCGAAGAGCAGGACTGGCACTCGGGCTGGCGGCGGTTTTTCAAACCCATCCTGGTCGATCGGGTGTTTTGCGTGCGCCCACCCTGGGAAAAAACGCCGGAGCCGGTAGCTCATGAGATCATCATCGAACCGAAACAGGCGTTCGGCACCGGCAACCACGCCACCACCTGGCTGCTGCTGAAAAAAATCGCCGAACTCGGCGCGGCTTTGCCTGAGCGGGCACTGGATGTCGGAACCGGCAGCGGTATCCTGGCGATAGCGCATGCCCTGTACCGCTCGGGGAGCAGGGTTACTGCCTGTGATATTGACCCGGTGGCTGTCGAAAACGCGCAGGAAAATGCCGCTGTCAACGGGGTGGCCGAAAATATCGCTTTATTTACCGGCTCCCTGCCGGCCCTGAAGCAGGAACGTTTCCCATTGATCTATGCAAATCTGCAGTCGCATATCATCGAGCCCTTGCTGCCTGATTTCTACCGACTTGCAGCCGAAGACGGTATCATCCTGTTCAGCGGTATTTTAGCGGAAGAAGAAGACAAAATGCGCCGCGCTCTGGATGATGATGCGCGATGGGAATTATACGAGATAACCCGGCGCGATGAGTGGATCGCGATGTGTGTCAGGAAACGGGCATAATCCAGGAGGCAACGTGAGTAAACGCATCGCGACGCTCGACATCGGCAGCAATACATTTCTTCTTCTCATCTCAGAAAGTGATGGCCGCCGGGTTGTTCCGCTGCAGACGGGATACGGTGTTGTACGCCTTGGGGAAGGCACGGATAAGACCGGACGGATTTCAGAGGCAGCGATGGAACGGGCGATGGATTGTTTACAAGATTTTTGGCAGAACATACGCGCCGCCGGATGCGAGCAGGTGTATGCCTGCGGAACCAGCGCCCTGCGCGATGCCAGCAACTCGGGCGATTTTATCGAGCGCGTCTGCCGGCGCTTCGGCTTTGAAATTCAGATCATCGAAGGGCGGCAGGAGGCATTGTATTCTTTCTATGGCGCCCTGTCGGATGCCCCGGAAACTCCCGGTCCTGTTCTCGTCGTCGATATCGGCGGCGGCAGCACGGAGCTCAGTTTTGGTGATCTGTCCGGGATGAAGTCGTTTGCCAGCCTGAAAGTCGGTACCGTGCGAATGACGGAGCGATATATTCGCTGCGATCCGGTCACAGAAGATGAGGTTCTGGCTTTACGGGAAGCAGCCCGGCACCAGTTGGCCGGTGTGGAGTTTCTGCAACAGCAGCCCGGGACGATCATCGAAGTCGACGGCACCGGAACAATCCTGGCCACGATGGCCCTCAAACTGGAAGTGTATGACGACGAGCGTATCCATCACATGCGCCTGCAGCGTGCAGAGATTGAAAAGCTGACCGCAACGTTGATTGCAAATACGATTGCCGATCGCCGCAAGCTGCCCGGCTTGCCGGCTAACCGGGCTGATGTCATCCTCGCCGGCGCGCTCATCATCGATGAAATTCTCAAAGCAGCCGGCAGGGATGCCGTAACGATCAGCACACGGGGATTGCGCTACGGCATGGCTCTGGGTGTCGCCCGGGGCGAGCTTCTGGCAGGTTCATGTTAGTGCGCCGGACAGGGTCTGATCTGCAGCGCGAGATATTCAGGAAAATGCGTTGAGCGTTGAATCAATCGGGTGATGCTGGCATTCAGAATTTTGAACGGCCATACAAAAAATCGTCGTTGTTTTTCCGGGTGTGTCTCCTGCTCTGCACGGTGGGAGGGCTTCGTGCCCATGGCCCGGAACTTGCCGGAACTCCGCTGACTCGAACTATTATGACCAGTGGAGGTGCAGATGTCTTTGAAGAAAATTTTGATTTTACTGGCGGCAATTCTGTTGTCGTCCTGTGAGAAGAACAGCGTCAGCGTGATCGCCAACGGCCAGTACAAAGTAAAAGAACCCTCCGGGGATTTCAGCCACATCGCAGACCCTGTTCTGCGCTGGCGGGCTTATGGCCTGCGAGATTATGTGCTGGAGCAATCGCGCATGTGTTTTTGCATCGATGCCGGCAAAAGGCGATACCTGATCGTCAGCAACGAGAAACTCGTCGATGTCATCGATGTGGAGAGTGGTGAGTCATTACCTGCGGAGCAACATGCCTGGTATGATACGGTCGATGAGTTGTTTGCTCTTGCGGCGAAGATCGATACATCGGAGGTAGCCAGCTCGGAAATCATATATGATCCGCGTTTCGGTTTCCCGGTTCGCATTGCTGTTGACTGGGACGCCGGGATTGCAGATGAAGAGGTGACGATCCTGAGCACGAATCTGAAGCAGCTTGTGTCCGGTAAAGTGCTGGCCGCTGGTATGCCGGTTTCTGAAAAATAGTTCAAGGGAAAATTTCGCACCTGCCCCTGATTTTTTCATCAAAGCGCGCAGCGTAGCGCCGGCAGTTACAGTAAGGAGACTCTGGCAACCCGGCGCGTTGTGGGAAGTGAAAATCCTGTTAAGTCTTCTATTCAGTGGAGGTTTATCCAATGCCAACCAAAGCGGTCCGTTACCTGCTGGTTCCCCTGCTTGCGTTCGTGGTTGTTCAGGCAGGGTGCGAGATGCGTTCCATCGTTGCTGAACAAGTTCTGCGTGTACGGCTGGAAAATCTGAAGAGTGAAATCGACGCCATGATTGGCGAAGCCGAGTGCGATGGCAGCGATGATTGCCGCTATATCGCTTTTGGTTCAAAACCATGCGGCGGGCCCTGGGGATATCTCGTTTACAGCATTGCGGTGACAGACTCTGTCGCGCTGGCTGAAAAGGTAGCAGAGTATAACAGGGCCGAAGATGAGTTGAATATCTTACTCGGCCTGGGGTCTGATTGCAGCATTCCCAGCCCGCCAACGGTCGGGTGTGTGCAGGGCCGCTGCGTCGATCTCGGTTCGCGATGAGGCGGCATGTGTGCCTGCTGTACGTGTGTCGAAAATCTTTTCATCTTCTTTTCCGCACTTCACTGCTTTTGCCGTATATCTTCAATATCAACCAGGAACAGTGGCAAAATGGATTTTTGCCCGGTTGATATCCTGCGTCTCCACTTCTCTCCAGGTTTTTCCGGCTTTCCGACAGGGGCTCTTTTCCGAGAATGGACTCTCCTTAGTTTGTAATCTCGTAAAACGTGATCTCTCTTTTATCAGAAAAGCTTTTCAGCGCTGGTTCGGCTGATGCTTTGCTTTTAATGGGGGTCATATTTTCAAGAACTGTTTTTACCCGGTACACATTCTTGAAAGGGGAAACGATGTCTGCCAGCACGAAGCATGACGGCGGCGGGGGTGTTTTTTCAATTATTTTGACTGGCCTTCTGGTTGTAACACTGTTGGCGATGCAGCCACTTCCGGCTCAGATTTTGACCGCAGATGCGGGCCCGGATCTGGAAGTTGACACAGGGACACCTGTGCAGATCGGTGGCTCGCCCACGGCTTCGGGCGGTGCGCCGCCGTACACCTATTCATGGAGCCCGACCGAGGGCCTGGACGACCCCACTGCAGCCAATCCCATTGCCACACCGAACACGAATATCACCTACCGTGTTACTGTGACAGATGCCGAAGGCGTCCAGGCCGAAGATGAAGTGACGCTGCGGGTCAGGGTATGGCTGTATGCGATCTCAGATACGCCGCCGAACCAACTGACCCGGGTCAACATCTACAGCCAGTCTCCCACACTGAATATCGTTGCCGATGAAATTACCTACGGCGGGCCGGCCATGGCGGGGTTACCCCCTGTGGGCAGTGTGCTCAACGAAACAGAGGCTGCGGCCATCGATCCGGTCAACGAGCGGGCTTTTATCATCAGCAATATGGGGACAACCTCAGCTCTGCTCCTGCTCGACTTGCAGACCGGCGTCGCCACGGGCATCGGGTTTACCGGAGCGACGGATATCAACGCCCTGGCCTTCAACCCAACCTCGCAGATGCTCTATGGCCTGTCCTCGCACCAGAGCCAGTTGTATGTGATCGATACTGCGACCGGTGCGGCAACAGCGCTGCCCATGCCTGTTACCACGACGGGTGCCAATATCGAAGGGCTGGCCTTTGATCATTTTCTGCAGCCTCCGGTGTTGTACGCCGTCGATGAATTCGATGGCACGGTTTATACCATAGACGTCAATACAGGAGAAGGCACGGTTGCTGGAGTAACGCAGGAAGGCTTTGAGTCGATCGAGTTTTCTTCGGATGGCACCATGTTCGCGGCCCACAACCTGAGCAAGCTCTACACTATCGATCGTGACAGCAGCTATGCTGCAACGGTCTTCGCCAATTCGTTGACCATCGACGGAGAGGGTCTGTTGCTCAACGACGGCCTGAGCACTCTGGATGACCTGATTCCGGTTGAGCTGGCGGCATTTTATGCCCAGACCGGGGAAGCGGAAGTCCGGCTCTTCTGGGTGACTGCTACGGAAAGTGAAAACCTGGGCTTCAATGTATATCGCAGCGAACAGGGGATGAATGATTTTGTGCGTGTCAATTCAGCGTTGATAGAGGGAGCCGGCAACAGCAGTTCTGAAATCAGCTATGAGTGGGCAGACCGGCAGGTGGAACCAGGGAAGAGTTATGACTATCTTCTCGAAGATGTTGATTTCCAGGGCCGGCGCACGCGCCATGGCCCTGTCAGCGTGGCGGTCGCTGCTTTGCCCTCTGAAATCATGCTGCTGCAGAGTTATCCCAATCCTTTTTCAGTGACAGGAAACAACGGGGCCGGGGGGATGGGAAGGACGCACATCGCTTTTGCCCTTGCGCGGGAGTCATTTGTCTCACTGAAGATTTTTTCGATAACCGGAAGGGAAGTTGCCGTTCTGGCGCGGAGAAGTTATCCGCCCGGTCGCTTTACGATCTCCTGGGATGGCCGCGACCAGGCCGGTAATATCGTTGCGGGTGGTGTGTATTTTTACTCCGTGCAAACCCCGGCAGGAGATTTACTCAAGAAAAAACTGCTCATCCTGAAATGAGCAGGCCGTGATTTCCGGCGGTGGTCGTTTGCCTCCCCCTCCATCATAGTTATGATGGTAGCCCATTGCACTACTGCGGTGGGCTATTTTTTTGTCGTTTTCCGGTAGGCAGTGTGGCTGCGTTTTACGGATTTTTTTGCTTTCAGCCGTTTTTGCACGTCGTGTTTGTTTTCGAGTTCTTCGAGCTCCTGCAGCAGTTTGTGAAAGCTCTGCAGCCGCTCCGGAGCCAGGGTGTTGTTTGCAACAGCCGCCTTTACCGCGCATCCCGGTTCGTTTTCGTGACGGCAATCTTTGAACCGGCAGGAAGCAGCCAGTTTTTCGATATCTTCGAATGCTTCGTGCAAGCCGCTGGCAGCTTCCCACAGGTGCAGCTCGCGCATCCCCGGCGTATCGATGATCAGGCCGCCATCGGGAAGGATGATCAGCTCGCGCCGGGTTGTGGTATGGCGTCCCTTGTCGTCGGCAGAACGGACTTCCTGAACCTTCTGTACCGCCTCGCCGATCAGGCTGTTGATGATCGTCGATTTGCCGACACCGGAGGAGCCGATCAGGGCACAGGTGTTGTGGTTGGTAAAATACGGTTTGAGCTGTTCGAGCCCGGCGCCGGTTATTGCCGACAGAGTATGCACCGGTACCCCCTGCGCGATCTCGACGACAGAGGCGATGACCGGCTGTGGATCGTCGCACAAATCCGCCTTGTTGAGTAAAATGACCGGGGCAGCACCGCTTTCCCAGGCCATGGTCAGGTACCGCTCCAGGCGACGGAGGTTCATCTCACGCGTCAGCGTCGTGACGATAAAAACGTGGTCGATGTTGGCGGCGATCACCTGCTCCACGGAATGGTCACCGGACGCCTTGCGCGAAAATTTGCTTTTTCTCGGCAGCACTTTCTGGATGACTCCGCGAGCTCCGTCGTCGATCATGCGGAACAAAACCCAGTCCCCGACGGCCGGTAATGGTGTGCCGTGCTTTTTGGCGTCATGATGCATCCGGCCCGAAGCCTCGGCCATCACATCTCCCTGGCCTGCGTACAGGCGGTAACTGCGCCTGTGCTCAACAGCAACGCGACCGGGCAGCAAATCAGCACCGCCGTTCTGCTCGAGGGCCTGGGCGAAAAAATCATCCCAGCCCAATTTTTCCAACTCGAAAGATTCCATATTTCGGGGATTATTCATCGCAACCGATTGGTGAAAAAATAGGTTAGTTGAACCGCAATCTGCTTCACTCAGCAGGGTGACGTCTTTTAAACCAGACCATCTGACATCAGCACGTACCTGCACCAAAGCCGTCATTCCGGTTTCCCTGCAGAGGAAGACCGAAGTCTCCCAGACTCAGGCACGTGCCCG
>DRLW01000487.1 GCA_011375275.1 Bacteroidota bacterium | reverse complement strand
TTATGAATGTTTTTAATCTCTATCTGCCCTCATCCTGTCTGGGTATCCCGTTCTCTCAGCTTTGGGCTGAAGCCGGGTTGTACCACGAAGCGCCGTGCCGGAATGACAGCTTTGGTGTAGCCACGTGCTGTACTCTGGCGGACTGGCTGAAAAAATGCAACATTGCTGAGTTAAATGGATAGCCAGCCTGTCTATGCACAGCATTCCAGGAAGGTGCTGTTATCCCCGGGGATATCCCGGCACTTCGCTACGGCCACTCTGACGCGTCGGGGCCGCCAGGCCCTCTCTCCCTGGCGCACAAGCTCATGCATGCAGCGTTCAGGTTTTCTTGAAAAAAATCGTCGCCAGAGGCGGGATGGCAATCCGGATCGAGTGCGGAAACCCGTGGCAGGCATCGTCTGTACTATCCACGCCGCCGAAATTGCCGATGTTGCCGCCGGCATAGTGCTCGGAATCGCTGTTGAGCAGCTCGGCATAGTGCCCGGGCGCCGGTACGCCTACTTTGTAGTTAAAGCGCGGTACCGGCGTGAAATTGCACACGACGACGACAAAATCATCAGGATCGTTGCCCCGGCGGATGAAAGAGATGATGCTGTTTTCTGCGTCCTGAAAATCGATCCACTGGAAACCATCACCGGTAAAATCTTTCTGCCACAGAGCCGGCGTTTGCCGGTAAAGGCGGTTGAGATCACGCACATACTGCTGCAGGCCCTGGTGTTCTTTGTACTCGAGCAGGTGCCAGTCCAGACTCTGGTCGTGCTGCCACTCCTGCCACTGGCCAAACTCTCCGCCCATGAACAGCAGCTTTTTCCCCGGATGGCCATACATGAAACCATAGGCCGCGCGCAAATTGGCAAACTTCTGCCACAGGTCGCCGGGCATTTTATCCAGCAGTGCCTTTTTCCCGTGCACAACCTCATCGTGTGACAGCACGAGCACGAAATTTTCGGTAAAGGCATACAGCAGGCCAAATGTGAGCAGGTTCTGGTGGTATTTTCTGTGAATCGGGTCGTACTCGATGTATTCCAAAAAATCGTTCATCCAGCCCATGTTCCATTTCAGCCCGAAGCCGAGGCCGCCGAGATAGACCGGCCGCGATACCGCCGGCCACGACGTCGATTCCTCGGCGATCATCATGATGTCCGGATGCGCTTCGTACACGGTCTCGTTGAGCTTTTTCAGAAAATCGATGGCATCGAGATTTTCGCGGCCGCCATACTTGTTCGGAATCCACTGGCCTTCCTCGCGCGAGTAGTCGAGATAAAGCATCGAAGCCACAGCATCGACGCGCAGGCCATCGATATGGTACTCATCGAACCAGAACAGGGCGTTGGCGATGAGAAAATTGCGTACTTCGTTGCGGCCATAGTTGAAGATGAGCGTGCCCCAGTCCGGGTGTTCGCCCTGGCGAGGGTCTTCGTGTTCGTACAATGCCGTCCCGTCGAAGCGGCGAAGGGCAAAATCATCTTTCGGAAAATGGGCCGGCACCCAGTCGAGGATGACGCCGATGTTGTTTTTGTGCATGTAATCGACAAAATATTTGAAGTCATCCGGCGTGCCGTAGCGGCTCGTGGGCGCGTAATAACCGGTCGTCTGGTAGCCCCAGGAGCCATCGAAAGGGTGTTCGGTGATGGGCATGAGCTCGACATGGGTGTAGCCCATGGATTTGACGTAGTCAGCCAGTTCATGCGCCAGCTCGCGGTAGGTGAGAGGGCGGTTATCTTCGTGCGGAACACGCCGCCAGGAACCGGGGTGTACTTCGTATATCGCCAGGGGAGCATCGGTGACGCTGGCACTGCGCCGCTGCTGCAACCAGTCTTCATCATTCCAGGTGAACTGATCGATGGTATGCACGATGGAGGCCGTTGCCGGGCGCAGCTCGCTGCGGAACGCCAGCGGGTCTGATTTGATGCGCAGATGGCCGTCCCGGGTGCGGATTTCATATTTATAAATTTCACCTTCGCCTAACCCCGGAATGAAAATCTCCCAAACCCCGACACCCGGATGCAGGCGCATGGGGTATCGCCGCCCGTCCCAGCCGTTGCATGCGCCGATCAGGCTGACGCGCTCGGCGTTGGGCGCCCATACAGCAAAGTGCACACCGCTGACGCCGTCCATTTCCATGACATGCGCACCGAACTTTTCATACATACGAAAGAAATTGCCCTCACCAAACAGGTGCAGGTCGAAATCGCTGAGGGCGGGCGGGAAGCGGTAGGGGTCTTCGAATTCGTGCTGGTTCCCGTCGTGGTCTTCGCTGATCAACGTGTAGGGGAAGAGCTTTTTTCGGCGCGGGAAGACAGCTTCGAAAAAACCATCCGCATGCAGCATCTGCATGGGCTGAACCGCGCCATTGACCCCACTGCGCACGTACATATTCTGCGTACCGGGGACAAACGCACGAACTACCACCGATGTTTTACTGTCCTGCCTGATGATGTGCTGGCCGAGCACGGCAAAAGGGTCTGAGTGTCGCGCCTGGACCAGGGCATCCATTACTTCTTTGTCTAACGTCATATTCGTTCAAATCTTTCTCGGTAGCGGTTTCAGGGTATCCAGTTAACTCCGCAAATCAGGCCTGATACTGAAATCGACATCTGTCGATTCCCACACGCTCCCGCATTTTTAGATGAGACTCATCTCAAAGATGAGTCTCATCTTTTTGGGCACGTGCCTGAGTCCGGGAGATTCCGGTCTTCCCCTGCGGGGAAACCGGAATGACGGTTCTGGAGCAGGCACGTGCTGTTGTCAGACGGTCTGGTTGAAAAAATGCAACCCTGCTGAGTTAAATGGATAACCAGATTTCCTGCCTGTTATCATCAACGATAACAATAATTGCGTTGCCAAACGGTGTCAATACCGGTTTTGACGAAACCATTTGGTACCACCGATTTTAAATCCGCGTGTAATGCACCAATGGATTTGGGGATAATTTTTTTGGTATTTGTTTTGTTGTCGTCATTGTAGGGGTTCAAAATTTTGAACCCCTACGGAAATTCGAATCCCTACGACAATGTTGATAATCCCATGAACATGGCCCGGCATTACGATAAATTCGTCCAAATTTACATTGGGGCAATGATCTGCAATTTCCAACCAGCATTTTCTGGCAATTTTACCGCCGCTTAGGGGTGACCCGCCGGCGCCATTATTCAATGTATTCCCATCGCAGGGCATCGACGACCACATAGCCCTGGCCGGCATCAGAAATTTCCACCACTGCCGTGCGGTCTTTTTCGAAATAAAACCTGCCGACCGGTTGCCAGTTGTCCGCCGTAACCTGAGGGTGCAGCA
>DRLW01000486.1 GCA_011375275.1 Bacteroidota bacterium | reverse complement strand
TGCGCGCGGTGTAAAATGTGCAAATAGACAAAATAGCACATCCGCGGCTATTTTACAAATATATCTTCGGTAATTTAGCGCGTCTTTTGTGCCTGCAACACAACAATGTAATACCAGTCGTCGAAGTTTGCCAGGATATCCTGCATGGCCCGGGTCGCCTGTTCGCCAAAAAGCTCCTGCGCCTTTTCGATTTGCCGGGCTTTGAGCAGGCTGCCGTTATTTTTCAGAAAGATGAGGAAAGAGATAAACGGATCCATTTCTGCTGGTGCGCGAAAGCCAAAAGCCCGGCGCAAGCGCTGCGGTGTATCGTTATAGAGCGTCCGGAAGCTTTCCAGAGCAAACCTGTGCGCTGCCCTCAGGCCGGTCTTGCGCTCCTGCCAGAGCGATGACTGCCGGAGCGCGGTGATGAGCTGTTGCTGCGAAGAGTCCGGCTCGATGCCCGCTTTCTGGTTCTGCTCTACGCGATAGAGCACCAGGCCGGCAGCGCCACTGTTGACGATGAGATCGGCAAGGGAGGCGAAGTCCACCGGCTGTTCCTGTTCAGGCGGGGTCAGGGGGGTGAGTAGATTCATTTTAAAACCGATACTGCTTTCGCCGGAGCTCTTTGCTCCGCTCTGGTTTGGCTTAGGCGTCGCGGCTGTGGCGGGCTGGCGCGTTTGCTGTTGGTCGTAAGTGGGCAGGGGCAGTTCCACGAGCTTGCCCTCGGCCTCTTCGCTTCTTTCGAAGTAGAGATCGATGAATTCCTGCACGGGAAAATACCGGAAGCGCCCCTGGTCACGCACACCGATGCGCTCGATTTTAGTGATGATGATGCGTTCACCGTAGCGGTAACCCTGAGCTGCCTGGTATGCCTGAAAGAAAAGCTCATCCTGCGAATAGTCGGTGATCTCGCACGGAATGCGCGTGCCGTCGGTCAGCACGAGAACATGCGGTGCGCTGGATAACTGTTGCAGGGGAGCCGCACAGCCGGTGAGTATGAGCCCGGCCAGCAGTATGGTAAACAACCATAACACAGAGTACGAAGGTCTGAGTCTTTTCACGGGTTTCTCCTTTTTATATTCGGAAAGTTCGGGCGCCGGTGCCGAAGTCGGCCATGTGGAAAAAACAAATCGCAGACAGCCCTCGGGCCGCCTGCGATCGAAAGTCAGGCAGAAATGGTGTGTTTTACTTCCGGGTGAAGCACCAGTACCTCATTTACAGCCGGATAGACAGCGTCGCCAGCAGCCGTTTGTAAGAAATACTGCGCGTCAGGCTGGTGACGTAATTGTTGTCAAAAGGATCGGTTTCTTCCCACTCACCAAAGACATAGGCGATGTCGAGTTTGACCTGTTTGTCGAGCAGCAGTCCGAGGCCGAGACTGTAGAGTTCACGGTCCCGGGTCGTCGTCGCGTTGTACAGGGGCGAGGGATCGATGTAGTAACCGGCGCGAATCTGCGTGCGCGATTTGGGGATAGTGTACTCTGCCCCCAGTCGTATGCGCGTTGTCGAGCGGAATGTATCGCGAATCTGGTCATTGGCTTCAGCACGGCTGAGGCCCTCGAGGGGCGGCTCGGTCTCGTAGCGCACCTGCTTCCAGTCCAGCAGCTCGATGTTTCCTGCGAGCAGCAGGCCGGCAAAATTGAATGCCGCTCCGGCTCCGAAGATGTAGGGCATGCGCATTTTATATTGAAATTGCCCGCCCTCATCGCTGCTCTCAGACGGGTCCTCATCAAATGTAGTCACCTCAACGGTCTGCCAGTTTTCGGAAATGGTGATGGTCGAGGGCGTGATCATGTAGGCACTGAGCCGCAGTTCGCTGTTGACCCGGTACAACCCGCCGATGGTCATATTGAACCCGGAGAGTGAGCTGATGATGCTGTCGTCGCGGCGGAAATCGGCGAATGTGTAGATGTCGTCGCGGTCGCGTTCCTTGAACGTAAAAGTATAGTCATCCTTGCCGGTGATGAAGTTCATGCTCAGGCCGACAGAAAAAGCCGGGGAGAGATCGACAGCGCCGGCTGCTGTCCACTGGTTGAGGGTGCCGACCTCGTATTCGCGCCAGTTTTGATCGACCTGGTCTTCTGCGAGAGGATTGAAGGCCCCGAATGCAAAGTTGTTGTCGTAATTTTTGATGCGGTTATAGCCAAAACTGAAAACCAGGCTGCCCCTGTATGTCGGTACGGGATAGACGATGCCAAACTCGTTCAGCCGGGTGAAGGTCTCTTCGTCCAGCATACTGGTATTTTGAAACCGGCTGTCCGTCTGGTTTTGAAACCGGCTCAGGCCGCCGCTGATTTCAAACCGTCGCACGAGAGCGAGGCCAGCGGGGTTCCAGTAACTGGCTGAATAGTCCTCCCCCACGGCGCTGTAAGCACCGCCCATGGCAATGGCACGTGCTCCAATGCCGAGTTCGAGGCCGTTGCTGAGTATGTTTTCCTGTGCGCCCAGCCGGCCACCTGCCAAAAAGCTGAGCACGAGCACCATGAGTGGAGTTACTATATGGGATCGCTGCGTCTTTTTCATTTTTCCTACCTGTTCCGTTTCCATTTTTATCCCGATGTTTTCACAAATGAACGCCGTACGTAAGGAAAGTCGGGCTCAGTCTTATTTTTTGCTGCGGCGTGAAGAACCGTGCGAGCCAGAAGAACGTCCCGAAGAATGCGAGCCCGAAGGCCGTGTATAACTCCGGCCGGAGTGCGAGCCCCGGTTATAGCTTTTACCGTGGGAAGATGATGACTTCCCACGATAGCTGCTGTCGTGGGATGAGGACTTTCTCTTCGTCGTTCGCCGGGCTTTGGGGGGGGCTTTTCTGGAAGAGCCGCTCCCTTTTCGTACCTGCGGAGTGGCTTTCGGCGTTGCTGTACGTTTGCGCTTTACCCTGCGCCCGCTGCTCTTGGGCGTGCTCTTGCGGCTGCCGCTGTTGCGTGTGATCTCTCTGGTGCTGCTGCTTTTTCGTTGCCGCCGTTTGGAGACGCTATCTGTCCGGCGGGCGGTTGCTTTGGCTAAGCGCGAGTTTTTCGAAGAGGAGCGCGCTGCGACGGCAGCGGCTGCTACGTTGGCATCCCGTCGCGTGGAAAACCCTCTGCGCCCGAAGGGCCTCTTCGTTGCCGGATAGGCATAGGCATCATAATAACCGCCGTAGCCCCAATAGCCTCCGTGGTAGTAGCTGTTCCAATAGTATGATGAATAGTATGGGCTGCCGTAGCCGTAGTACCACGAGGTGCCGCACCAGGCAAAAGGATCAAAGCAGGGGTTGTAATAGCCATATCCGTACCCGAAACCAAAGCCGAGATGCACATCGAACCGGCTGTAATAGGGGCTATGGATTCCGTAGCCACCCCAGCCCCAGTACGGGTACAGATAAAAGGAAGAGAAAAACGGATCGTAGTAAGAGTAATAATAAGGATCGTAGTAATTATTGACAGGATATCCCCCATAAATATAAATATAGGTATCGCCGCCATCATCGTTTTCGATGATAATCTCTTCGTCTGCCTGCCTTTCCTCAGATTCTTCGCCTTCTTCTTCGACCTGCGCGGGACGTGTCTCGCCGGTATCGGCAGTATCGATATCACGCTCCTGGTAGTTGACCGGGGGAGCGATCTGCGTGTAGCAGCCGGTCGAGAGAAAGGCGAACAGCAGGGCGGCGACGAGGCTGAAGGATAATTTTGCGCGTTTCATTACGGTACTCCCGTTCATTTATGATGATCTGCAGATTGTGACACAACAATCGCAATCCCTGTGCCACAGTATCGTGTCTGCGATGATAATGCTCTGACACCAAGTTACTAACATTACCGTCAAAGTCAAGTTCCTGAAAAACAGAAAAATAACCAGCCGTCTCATCCGGCGCTCGCAAACCCGTGAGCGCGTGTGCGGGGCTGGAGCTGTGTCTTGATGAACAGGATGTGTTAACTAAGTTATGAGCGGGTATCTTTTCGGCGCGTGGATTCCTGCATCAGTGCTGCCACTGCAAATTCTTTTTTTCTCTCGCAGAGTTCGCTGAGGCCGCGGAGTTTTTCTGTTTTTGACTTTGCGGGTTTTTCGTGAGGTCAGGTTGTGGCTATGGGGGCGGGTTACGGGCCTGTTGTTTCGTTTTGCGCCTGTTTTTTTGCGATGTCGGCGACGTGGCAGTCAGAACCTTGCGAAGGCTGACAGCCTTCGCAAGGTTTGAGCATGTCTTGTTCGTGCCATAGAGTTCTCCTCCGTCCCTGCAGGTGCGTATGGATCCCGATAAAGCAGGAGACCTG
>DRLW01000485.1 GCA_011375275.1 Bacteroidota bacterium | reverse complement strand
GGAAATCTTGTCCTGAATATAGCGCGGTGAAATGCCTTCCATGCCCTCGCGCGTTGTCTCCTGCCGCAATTCCTTGATATTATCTTCCGTGAAACCGGGCAGACTCTTGCCGTTGTAGAGCTTGAGTTTCTGCAACAGGGTGAGCTGCGCTTTCTTCGGGTCTTCGAGACGGGTGAGAATCGCCCACATCGCTGCCATCTCGATGGTATGCGGAGCGATATGCTTACCGCGTACTTTTTCCTCGTTGAAATCCTTTTTATAGATACGGATTTCATCGTCGAGACGGGTGATATAGGGGATGTCGATTTTCACGGTCCGGTCGCGCAGGGCTTCCATAAACTCATTGTTCTGCAGTTTGCGGTATTCCGGCTCGTTGGTGTGGCCGATGATGACCTCGTCGATATCCGTCTGGGCAAATTTTTTCGGTTTGATCTTGTGCTCCTGGGATGCGCTGAGCAGATCATAGAGGAAGGCGACATCGAGCTTGAGCACTTCGATAAATTCGATCAACCCGCGGTTTGCGATATTAAACTCGCCGTCGAAATTGAAGGCCCGCGGGTCCGAGTCAGAGCCGTAGATGGCGATTTTGCGGTAGTTGATGTCACCGGTCAGCTCAGTCGAATCCTGATTCTTTTCATCCTTGGGTTGGAAAGTACCGATGCCGATGCGGTCTTTTTCTGACAGTACCAGCCGCTGGACACGAATATCATCGAGGACGCGCAGCCACTCACCATTGTATTCTTTCAGGCGCACTCTGAAGTTCTGCCGGCAAAACGGGCACAGCTCGCCTTCGATGCTGACAGGATAGTCTTCACCGTTTTCGTTGAGATAGTTGAGCACGTTGGCACGGTAAGCCTCAGGGATGAGATGCAGAGGCTCTTCGTGCATGGGACAATTGACCCAGCCGTTATTTTCCTCGCCGCTATCTTTCCACTTAAATGTAAACAGCGCTCCTTCCGGAGTGCGGGAATAGGCTTCCAGCCCCTTCTTCAGCAGACGGACAATAGTACTTTTGGAAGAACCAACCGGGCCATGCAGCAGGAAAACGCGTTTCTCGGTGCCATACCTGTTGGCAGCGGACTTGAACAGATTGACGATCTTCATCAACTGCCGGTCCAGGCCATAGACAGCATCCTTGCCATCTTCGATAGGATCATCGAAAAAATTATAGTGGATGATGGTTTCGCGGTTTTCCTCGTACTCCCTGGTGCCGTGCGAGAGAATCATGTCATAGATGCGCTCAAAGGCAGTACGCGTGACTCTGGGATTTTCCTTAACGATTTTCAGATAATCCTCGAAGGAGCCTTCCCAGGTCAGCTCTTTGTATTTTTCAGTGGTCGAAATGCTCCCGACGATCGACTGGATGAGGGATTTTGATTTGGCAGGCGGCTGGTTTTGCTTTTCCATAATGAACCTCCCGTCTTGTGGGCATGGAAGTGAAAAGACAAAAATCAAGGCTTTGCGGCTTTCAGACCCCGGGATGCAAATTGCAGTCCAAAGGTCATTCCCCTGACCGGATGCGGACAGCATACCGGTCCGCTCCCCTTTGTTAGAGATTCGACTCGCGAGAGAAAGAACTACAGAAATGGCGGCGGGTTATCAGGATTACGGGGTTACGGAAGCAGTACACGGCGAATGCATAAATTTCAGCACAAATGTATTAATATACAAACGCACTGATTTTTTCTCAGACGCTCTCAATCAGAAAACAGATTCGTTGTTGTTTTTTTGTAACAGCGGCCAGCATCTGTATCACATTAAATCACAATATGTAACACACATGTAGAAAGAAAAAAGAAGGGACGGATTCGCGCAAGAGGTCTGTAGATACAGAAAAAGCCGAAATGCATAATCATTCGGCTTTGTTAAAGAACATGTAGAATCAGTATAATGACACACTTGCAGAAAAGCAAGGCTTTTCTCAAAAATAATCCACCCTGCTGTACCCACACCAGGTCCGGTTTCTGCAGAAAAATAGTCCCGTGTTTTCTACCTCTACCGCTGCATAGGGAATTACAATTCCGGGAAACTGCTGTGCATATCCTTCCGCCTGTCTGGCCACAGCACGTACCGGCAACAGAACCGCTACTCCCATCTCCTCACCCCGCTCCTGCAGTGCGACACCGCTCCCGCAGAAGTACCCGGGCGCAACGAGATGCCGCCAACACCGGAAGCCTACTCCCTTGCCGAAACCGTCCCCCCCGTTTCCCTGCAGGGGACGACCGCCCCCCAAACTCCGGCACATGCCCGAAAAGATGAGCTTCCGGCTCGTCGCTTCACTTGGATGGAATACCAGATATCGGTAGCCGGGCAGGCGCGGTTCGCTGAGCAAACGACATCCCCTGATACAATCTGCCATCAGAAATGCCACGTGCTCGCCATGCACGATTTCTGTTGACAAACAATAGTCCATTTTTTATATACAGGAACAATCATTTCAGCCAAGGGGAACGATGCTATCGAAAATAAACAGCGCAGCAGTTCTCGGAATCGATGCCTACCTCGTCACGGTTGAGACCCATCTCGAGGGGCAACTGCCGCACATCGCTGTCGTTGGGTTGCCGGACGGCGCGGTTAAGGAAGCGCGCGAGCGCATCATTGCTGCGATCAAAAACTCAGGCTATTATTTCCCGCAGAAACGGGTCACCATCAATCTCGCTCCTGCGGATATCAAAAAAGAAGGCTCAGCTTTCGACCTGCCCATGGCAGTGGGCATTCTGGCTGCAGCGGGAAAAATCGACCAGCAGAAGCTGGACACCACGGTTATCATCGGCGAACTGTCCCTGGACGGCAGCCTGCAACCCGCCCGCGGTGTTTTGCCGATCGCATTGGCGGCACGCAAAGCAGGCAAAGCCAGCATCCTGCTGCCGCCGGCAAACGCTGCTGAGGCCGCCATCGTCGAAGGGATTGCGGTCAGGCCGATAAAAAATCTGCGCCAGGCCATCGATTTTCTCAACGATGAGGATGAAGTCGCACCCTGCCAGATCAACATCGGTGCGCTGTTCCACCAGGCCAAACAGTACCATATCGATTTCCGGGATGTCAAAGGCCAGGAGCACGCCAAACGTGCACTGGAAGTAGCAGCAGCCGGGGGGCATAATATCATCATGGTCGGGCCGCCGGGCTCAGGCAAAACTATGCTGGCCAAGCGTTTCTCGACCATTTTGCCAGATTTGTCTCTCGACGAAGCCCTGGAAACGACGAAAATCCACTCCGTTGCCGGCCTGCTCGCCCGCGATACCGCGCTGATCGCCACGCGGCCGCACCGCTCACCGCATCACACCATCAGTGATGCCGGCCTGATCGGCGGCGGCAAGATTCCCAGGCCCGGCGAGGTGAGCCTGGCACACAACGGTGTTCTTTTTCTCGATGAATTGCCGGAGTTTAAAAAGAACGTGCTCGAGGTCATGCGCCAGCCCATGGAAGACGGCGTGGTCACCATCTCACGAGCCACGGTCTCCCTGACCTATCCGGCCAAGTTCTTGCTCGTCGCAGCCATGAATCCATGTCCCTGCGGCTACAACGGCGACCCGAACAACGAGTGTTCCTGCTCGCCACCGCAGGTTCAGAAATACCTCAGCCGCATCAGCGGACCGCTGCTGGACCGTATCGATATTCATATCGAGGTACCTGCGGTCAAATACAAAGAGCTGTCGGCAAAAGAGAGCGGAGAATCGTCAGAAGAAATCCGCACCAGAGTGGAAAATGCACGTACAGTACAGTTGCAACGGTTCAGCCATCTGGCGCATATTTACTGCAACGCCCACATGGAGTCCCGAGAAATCCGGCACTGGTGCCGGATCGACGCGCGCGGCGAGGAGCTGATGAAAATGGCGATCACCCGCATCGGGCTTTCAGCGCGGGCTTATGATCGTATTCTCAAGGTCTCGCGCACCATCGCTGATCTTGCCGGTTCAGAAAACATTCTGCCCGAGCATATCAGCGAAGCCATACAGTACAGAAGTCTGGACAGAAATTTCGGCCTTGGGCTCTGACCCGAACGGGAGGTTTCCGGAGACAAAGGCAGGCAACAGATAGCCCGGGATAAAAAAATGGTCTCTTCAACTTCACACGAAATAGCGTTTTACCTGTTTACCTTCCTCTTCATCGCCCTGTTCATCCTGCAACTCTGGGCCATCATGCGCATCAAAACCATGCTGCGCCGGGTTGCAGAAATCTATGATTGGGTGCGCGCGGGAAAAATGGGACAGCAGGACTTTGGGCAAAGCGCGCAGACCTATTCCACCACCTGCCAGCACTGCATCTACAGAACGGTGTACCTCTCGCGCAAAAAACCGTTCAACTTCGTGCACCATTGCCGCAAAACCGATAAAAAAATCAAGCTGGAAGATTCATGCCTGTTCTTCAAACTTGACCCACACAGTATTGAGAATTGATTTATGCACCAGAACTATACTATTTTCAGCATAACGAAACGCAATGATATCCCCATTCTCGAAGTTCAGGAAAAACGAATCTACATGCGCTATTCTGATGACTTTCGCGATGAGGTCATGCGCCTGCTGGAAGATGAATCGATCGATGCCATGATCATCGACCTGTCGAAAGTCAGCATCATGAACAGCGCCGGACTCGGTGTGCTGATCGCTGTGCAACATGAGATGGACAAGAGAAAAGGTAAGCTGTGGATCGTGGGTCTGCAACCGTTGATGCGCGAGATTTTTGAGAGAATGAAACTTCCCCTGTTGTTCGAGATCGGCGACTCAGTCGATTCCGCCCTCGCCGCTCTCACTTCCCCTGAAATGTAAAACCCTGCATCTGACAAGGCTATCAAAGAACCATCCGACACGGTGGGCACCGCCTGTACGCTTTTTACGTCCTCTGGCAAACCGGTTAGCGATTCGGAGGCGTGTAATACACGTCCAGAGCTAAGCTCCCATATGATTAAGTATCGCTCTTTGATATGAATCTTGTCTCGCAGATGCAGGGATTCATCTTTCTCTTACCCCGGTAAATTTATCAATCTCACTGCGATTGTCAAGAAAAAACTCAGTGCAAAAATAGACTGCTCCGGGCAGTATATCGGCAACGTACTGTGTTCTCTGTAATTACCCCGCACCCGTCCGGACGAAAAATCTTGAACGCGGAATCAGGGTGTCATACTTTGTCTCTAAAACACAACACGAGGCCTGAACATGGTGCTTTTTCTGCTGGTCATCTCATCGGTTTTATATACTGGAAACTTAGTGCAAGCTCAGGAAAAACAATCTCATCGCGCACGGGATCTCGGCATTGAAACAGGCGTGCTCAAACCGGGCGAGTTCAATGCTATCACCGATGTTGCCGGTGTGCGAGTCGGGCATACGACCCTCATACGCGGTGATTCAGTCCGCACCGGCGTGACGATCATCCTGCCGCACGGCGGCAACCTGTTCCGGGAAAAAGTGCCGGCAGCAATTTACGTCGGCAATGGGTTCGGCAAGCTGGCCGGATCAACGCAGGTAAACGAGCTCGGAGAAATCGAGTCGCCCATCGCCCTGACCAACACGCTGAACGTTGCCCGTGTGGCCGACGCCCTGCTCGACTATATGTTGGCGCTGCCGGGCAATGAGCAAGTGCGTTCGCTGAACGTCGTCGTCGGGGAGACCAACGACGGCTGGCTCAACGACATTCGCGGGCGTCATGTCGGTGCTGAGCATGTTCTGGCAGCGCTGCAAAAGGCAAAGGGCGGGCCGGTTGCCGAGGGCAGTGTCGGCGCCGGGACCGGCACGCGGTGTCTCGGCTATAAAGGCGGCATCGGTACGGCTTCGCGCGTTCTGCCGCAGGAGAACGGTGGCTACACGATCGGCGTTCTGGTGCAGAGCAACTTCGGCGGCATCCTCGAGATCAACGGCGTCCCTGTGGGGCGTGAGCTGGGCAAATTTTATATGAGCACTTCCCTGCCCTACGCAGATCACGATGGTTCGATCATGATCGTCATTGCGACGGATGCACCCATCGGCCACCGCAACCTGATGCGGCTGGCCAAACGCGCCCTGCTCGGCGTCGGCCGCACCGGCGGCATCATGTCCAACGGCAGCGGCGATTATGTCATCGCATTCTCAACAGTACGGCCGGAACCATCTGGGGAAGGCGGCGTTCTCCAGCGCCGCGAACTACGCAACGAGGCGATGTCCCCCCTTTTCCTCGCTGTCATTGAGGCGACGGAAGAAGCGATCATCAACTCACTTTTTATGGCCAAAACTACCACAGGGCGAAACCAACACCGTGCGGACGCGTTACCTGTGCGGGAAACCCTGGAGATTTTGAAAAAATATCACGCAGTGCACCGCAACGAAACCTTACCATCCTGGAAAAAATGATGGACAGCCAGAACCTGGGAAAACTCCTCATCTCGCTCGGCATTCTCGCCTTTGCAGCGGGGATACTGCTCTATTTCAACCGTTTTCCTGACTTTCTGGGCCGTCTGCCCGGCGATATCCGCATCGAACGGCCCGGTTTTAACTTTTATTTCCCAATCACGACCAGTATTCTTCTCAGCATCATTTTCAGCCTGGTGCTGTATTTTCTGTCAAAATTCAGATGAGGTGCTCCATGAAAAAGATAGCCAGTTTTGCTGCCCTCACCTTCCTTTTCCTTTTCTTCCAGCCGGCCGATGGCCGGCAAAATGGTTCCATCCTGCAAATCACCATCGACGGGCCAATCAACCCGGTCGTCGCTGAATACATTCTTGCCGCCATCGATCGCGCCGAGCAGGAAAATGCCAACGCTCTGATCATCCACATGGATACGCCCGGCGGACTGCTGGAATCAACCCGGCTGATCACGAAACGCATGCTTGCGGCGAAAGTCCCGGTGATCGTGTACGTCGCTCCCACAGGTGCACGGGCTGCCTCTGCCGGCGTTTTCATCAGCTATGCCGCACATCTCGTCGCTATGGCTCCCTCAACCAACATCGGCGCTGCACATCCGGTGCAGAGCGTGG
>DRLW01000484.1 GCA_011375275.1 Bacteroidota bacterium | reverse complement strand
GGAGAAGATGGCAACTTCGCCGGCAAAGTTGCCGCGATCGAGGAAGTGGATGCTGCGCTGCCGCGGATTACGGCTTTGCAACCGCAGGTTTTGCTGATCACCGGCGATCATTCGACACCGTGCGCCATGGGAGCACACAGTTGGCACCCGGTGCCGGTGTTGCTTTCTTCCCCGCTCGCCCGCCGTGATGATGTGACCGAGTTTTCCGAAAACGCCTGTATCACCGGCGGCCTCGGGCAGATTCAGGCGCAGCATATCATGAACCTCGTTCTCGCTCATGCCGGGCGGCTGATCAAATTCGGCGCCTGATCGGTGGTGTCACGGTTTCCGGACTGAAACAAAAATGAAAATCCGGTCGCACCGGCGATTTATTTGTGGCGAAAAACAGCCTGAATGATTACATTGCTGCAGCAATCGAAGAGCTCGCAACAGCCCAAAACCAGGGGCGCGCACGGGAGGGTCAGGATGAAAACACCAACACGACGATAAAGTTCTTTAAAGCCTGTCTGGCATCTATATGCTGGCAGGCTTTTTTTGTTTTTTGGAGGTCGAAGTCCGGAGCACGAACGCGGCGCGCCGTTCCGCATGATATGTATCAATGCCCTTTAGCAGCGGGCAGGAGGCTGTGAGTTTTTCAGGTATTAAAAAGTTACGTCTCCGGGTATCCAGTTAACTCAGCAAACCGGGCACCGCTCAGATACCGGCATGTGTTATTCCGGCCAGGCGAAGCGCCGTGCCGGAATCTCATCTTTTCGGGTTCGTGCCTGAGTCGGGGAGATTACAGTTCTGGGGTAGGCGCGTGCAGTTGTCACGCCGTCTGGTTGAAAAAATGCAACCGTGCTGAGTTAAGTGGATAATCTGGAGTTACGTCTGATAAATGGAAGTTAGTCAGTTGCAGGGTGAATGAATTTTCAGACTCAGGAGGATAAGAGGATGTGGCGTAAAAAATTGATCGAAGATGATGAGGCGTTGCGGAAAATTTTGCAGCAGGTAAAAAAAGTTGCGGTCATCGGCATCAAAGACAGCTCGCGCGGGCATGAGGCTGCGTTTACGGTGCCCAACTATCTCGCGGAGCACGGCTATGAGATCATACCGGTCAACCCCTCTGTTGACACGGCCCTGGGGAAAAAGGCCTATGACCGCATCGGTGAGGTTCCGGATAAGTTGGACATGGTGCTGATCTTTCGTGCTCCGAACAATATTCCGCTGCATGCCGCCGAAGTGTTGGAGATGGAAAACAAGCCGGCGGTCTTCTGGATGCAGACCGGCATCAGAAATATGGATGCGGCCCACAAGCTGGCAAAGGCCGGAATACAGGTCGTTCAGGACCACTGCATCTATCGCGAGCACCTGCGCCTGATCCGCGAGTAGGGGGAAGCGATGCCGCACGATGACTTGCACGAGTGCCGCGTGTTTCTGACGCGTCCCATCCCTGAACCCGCGATCACCTATCTGCGCTCGCGGTGTGCTCATTTTTCCATGAACCGCGAAGATCGCGTGCTCGAGCGCCACGAACTGCACGAGCGCGTCGCAGGCGCCCACGGTGTTCTCTCACTCCTGACTGACAGAATCGACGCGGCTTTTTTTGCTGCTGCCGGCGAATCACTGCGCGTGGTTGCCAACATGGCTGTGGGGTATGATAACATCGATATCGAGGAAGCAACCCGCCGCGGGGTGATGGTGACCAACACGCCCGGAATACTCACAGAGGCCACAGCAGAGTTTGCCTGGGCGCTGCTGCTTGCGGCCGCCAGGCGCATCCCCGAAGCAGACCGTTTCACCCGCTCCGGACAGTTCAAAGCCTGGGCGCCGATGCTCATGCTGGGGCAGGAGCTGAGCGGAAAAACGCTTGGTATCATCGGCGCCGGTCGTATCGGGACGGCCTTTGCTCTGCGTTCCCGCGGATGGAATATGCGCGTTCTGTACAGCAGCCGGCGTGACAATAAAATTCTCGACAACGAACTGTCAGCGCAGCGCGTCGATTTTTCCGTGGTGATTGAGGAAGCAGATTTCTTATCCCTGCATGTTCCACTTACTCCGGAAACGCACCACCTCATCGACCGGGAGGTGCTGCAGAGCATGAAGTCAACGGCCATTCTGGTCAATACCGCCCGGGGCGCTGTCATCGATGAGGCGGCTCTGGTTGAGGCCTTGCAGCGGGGTGAAATAGCCGCCGCCGCTCTGGATGTTTTTGAGGAAGAGCCGGTAATCCACCCCGGTCTGCTGGAGCTGGAGAATGTCGTTCTCGCACCGCACTGTGCCTCGGCAACAGAAACGACACGCACGGCAATGGCCATGACCGCCGCACGCAACCTGGTGCAGGCTTTGTCCGGAGAAACTCCGGAAAATCTGGTTAATCGTGAAGTCAAGACCAGCGGGGCTCGATGTTAGACAACCGGCGCAGCCCTGGTTTGCGGCAGGCAATCCGCGAAGCGCCGTATGATGGATTTTTTTTCTGGATAAAAGGAGATGAAATAAGGTGAATTTGTTTAACAGGGCAGTTGTGACGACGCTGCCGATGGTACCGAAACCGATCGTGCGGCGGGTGTCGAGTCGATACATCGCCGGCAGTACTCTTGGCGAGGCCATCAACACCATCCGCACTCTCGAACAGGAAGGATGTTGCGCGACTCTGGATATTCTCGGAGAACACATTACCGACAAAGCTGCGGCGCTTGAGGCCGTGGAGTCCTATAAGCAGGCCCTGCAGGTCATCGCTGCAGAAGGTGTGGACAGCAATGTCTCCCTGAAACCGACACAGCTCGGGCTGACATTTGGCGAAGAGTTCTGCTATGAGAATATCCGGGCTGTGGTCGAAGAAGCGAAAAAACAACGAAATTTCATCCGGATCGACATGGAGGATTCCGGCTGCACCTCGGCGACGATCAGAATTTATGACCGTCTGCGTGCTCAGTACGATAATGTCGGTTTGGTGATTCAGGCCTATCTGCGACGATCGCTGCAGGATATTCGCAGCTTGTTTGAGGGGGGCAAGGTCAATGCGCGCCTGTGCAAGGGGATCTATATCGAATCTCGGGACATCGCCTATCAGGATATGGAGATCATCAACGCGAATTTCACGCTTTTGCTGGAGGAGTTTTTTAAGAACGGAGCCTATGTCGGCATCGCCACCCATGACGAGAAGCTCGTCTGGCATGCCCTGCGCCTGATCGATAAGTATCAGCTCAAGCCCGATGCCTATGAGTTTCAAATGCTGCTCGGCGTGGATGAGCAGCTACGCCGCATCATCGTCAATGCCGGGCATAAATTGCGGGTGTACGTTCCCTTTGGTGTTCATTGGTATGCATACTCCCTGCGCCGCCTGCAGGAAAATCCGAAGATCGCCGGCTATATCATCAAGGGCATGTTTTCGTGATGTGTGCCGGAAAACACAGGCAGCGCTTTCTCAGGCGTGTTCTTTTTGCACTTCGGGCTCGTGATAAGACTCGTGCTTGTCAGAAATGACCGTTGTTCCGCAGGGAATATCACGGGCCATAAACTCATCGGTCGCTGTCTCCGGCCAGATGATGCAGTGGCGGCCGATGGTACAGTTTTTCGGAATCGAAGCATTCTTGCCGACAAGACTCAGACCCGCTTCGAGAATTTGAGGGAACTCCTTGTTCGGACTGGTGATGTCCCCTGTTCCCAAATGTGCGCCTTCGTGAATCACGACGTTCTTATCGATGATCGCGCGATCTACCACCGCACGTGCACTCACCTCGCAGTTATTCATCACCACGCTGTCGCGGACGATGGCATTTTTCTGTACCCACACGCCGGGGGATAACACCGAATTGATCACCGTGCCTTCGATCATACAGCCCTGAGCGATGAGACTGTTTTCCACATGGGCATGCCGGCCCACGTAACTCGGCGGCCTGTCGCCGATCCGGGAAGTCTCGTCTGTATTGGTATAAATCTGCCATCGCTCAGGCAGAAGCCCGCTTTCAGGCCTGAGCAGGTCGAGATTCGCCTGCCAGTATGCCCTGATCGTGCCGACATCCCGCCAGTAACCCGAGAAACGCCAGGCATAGGTTTTGGCGTTTTCATAGGCAAAGGGGATGATGTGCTTGCCGAAATCCACCCCGGAGCAGTGATAAAAAGCCTCCTCGAGAAAGTTCAACGAAAAGACATAGATGCCCATGGAAGCGAGATTGCTTCTGGGTATTGCCGGTTTCTCTTCCCAGGAAACGATGCGCATACGATCATCGATCTCAGCGATGCCGAAATGCCGTGCATCTTCGAGAGGGACTTCCATCATGGCGATCGTCAGGTCTGCACCGGTTTCGCGGTGCTGGCGCACCATGGCGCTGTAGTCCATGTGATAGATGTGATCCCCGGAAAGGATCAGAACAGTGTCGCAATTGTCGTGGTCGGTGATAAAGCTGAGGTTTTGGCGGACGGCATCCGCAGTGCCGCGGTACCAGTCCGAAGCCTTGTCGCCTGTGCGGGGCGGCAATATTTTGACCCCGCGCGTTCGGCCGATAAACCCCCAGGGCTCCCCATTTCCGATATGCTCCATGAGGGACAACGGCTTGTACTGCGTGAGTACACCCAGATGACTCAGTCCGGAGTTTATGGCATTGCTCAGGCTGAAATCGATGATGCGGTAAATGCCTCCAAAAGGAACAGCGGGCTTGGCCCGTGCTGTTGCGAGCACGCTCAGGCGGCTGCCGACGCCACCTGCTAAAATCAATCCAGTCGTTCTTTCCATATTTGTGCGTCCTGTCAAATCATGCTCTTGCTGCTGATATCTGAAATTTTCATTCCTGCCGGAATTTGTGCCCCGGGTTCGATCCGGCAATGCTGGCCGATAACCACCAGATCCTCATCTTCGATCCGCCGCGTGATCGGTGGTTGTGTGCCAAGGCGGGCTTTTGCTCCGATGCGCACATCTGTGTCCACGATGCAGTGCTGCAACTGCGCACCCTCCTCCACCGTGCTGTCGAAGAAGATGATGGAATTGCGTACTGTGGCCCCTTTCTCAACGACAACACCGGGGAAGAGAATACTGTTGGCAACCTGGCCGTGAATCTGGCAGCCGTTATAAAAGACAGAGTTTTGTATCTTCGCACCAGCATACACGCATGCGGGCATACGGTCGCTTATTTTTCGATGCCCGAGGTTGGTGCGAATCTGCCAGTCCTCCGGGTCGATTTGCGGCTGATCTCCGAGCAGGTTCATGCTGGTGGTGTAATATTCCGCCAGAGTACGCGTGTAGCCCCAGTAGCCTTCGTGCACATAGCCATAAGCATTGACTGATGCGGTCAGCTCCGGCAGGATGTGGCGGGCAAAATCATAGCCGTTCTGCTCGTGCACGTATTTTTCCAGCGCATCGATCAGTATTTGTGTGCGGAACAGGTAGATCGTCAGCGAAGCCAGGGTGCTGATGGGGCGGTCTGGTTTTTCTGCATAGTGGAGTATGCGCCCTCCCAGCGGGCCATCGTCACTGAGGCGCGCCAGCCCAAAGCGCGAGGCCTCCTTTTGCGGTACGTTCTTGAACGCCAGGGTCACATCCGCATTGCGCGTTCGGTGGAAATCATAAAGATCGCGGTAGTCCATGCTGTAGATGTGATCGCCGGAAAGAATGAGTACGTGTTCGGGATTTTCCTTTTTGATGAATTCGATGTTTTGATAGACAGCATCGGCCCCTCCTTTATACCAGTCCGAAGGCGTGTGTCCCTTGAACGGCGGCAGAATGTGGATGTAGCGGTTGCGGCCATACATGTCCCATGATGAGCCGTTGCTGATGTGTTCCATGAGGCTGAAAGGACGGTATTGTGAGAGAATACCGACCTTCTCGATCCCCGAGTTCATCAGGTTGCTGAGAGGAAAATCGATGACACGGTAGAGCCCGCCAAAGGGCAGGGATGATTTGGGACGCCGCATGGTCAGTACGCTCAGTTCATCAACCCGGCCTCCGGCCAGGACGAGCGCCAGAATGTTTTTCATACCTTTCGAGTCCTGTTAACATGAATGGTTCATCAATCCAGCATATTTGACTTTACGTTTATCCGGTTAACCCTCCTCTCGTCACACCGCCCCAGCAGAGGTGTGACGCCCCGGTAGCCACCCCGCGGCAGTACACCAGTGAAAAGAGATACCGCCCGCTCCCGTACCGGCATCCTTCAAACTCAGGCGCGGGCCCGAAAAGATGAGATTCCGGCACTCCGCTTTCTCCGGCCGGAATGACGCTGGGGGATGAGTGTGCCGGAGCGCTCCCGCTCGTCATACCGCTCCAGCGATTTGGTGTCCTGGATGCCGCTCCCGCGGCAGTACGCAAGTCGGGAAATAGAGTACAGGCCAAGGACTACAGTTACAGCACCCGGAAATATTTTTTCATTTCCCAGCGGCTTACCTGC
>DRLW01000483.1 GCA_011375275.1 Bacteroidota bacterium | reverse complement strand
GATTCCGGATTTCATCCCCCTGGCACCGGCACAGTTTATTTTCGAGTTTGTTCAGAGCAGTGGTGTTGGTACCACGGCTATTCTGATCCAGGAACACGCGCCGAGCAGCTTTGTTTTGCGTGGCATTATCGATAACCCGGACAGCACGGCCAATCTGTTCGTGGGTGCGTTTGGTTTTGCAGATGACAACTCCGGCAACGGCGAGGGTGGCGGCCTGGCTGCCGGCGGAAAAGGCAAAAAGGGCTATCTCCCCTTGCTCTCACGCGCGCAAGTTTTTGGCCGGCGCACGGTCGCCGAGATCGACAGCGCGGACAGCGCGGCAAACGATAGCTGCGACTACAGAAGCGAAGGCCCGATCGGGGATAGAGACGAAGAGATGGGTGTTTTTCTGGCGACACTGACCAATGAAAACGGTGTTTTCGAAATTCCCCTGCCTGATACCGGCCCGAGCTTCTGGGAGGTCGAGGCGGCTGATGCCTATGACCGGGCACCGGGTTGGTTCCCGCCAGCTACGGAGTTTGTCACCAAACAAAGCTTGCCGGACACCCTGCGCTTCACGTTCCTGCCGACCACAGCAACCATCTCGGGTACGGTCACAGACCGTAATGGAGACCCTCTCGAGCTGATAGTGATCGCTTATAACCAGCAACTGGGAGTCGGCGTGGAAACCCTGAGCATCGGCGGAGAATACGAGCTCGATGTTATCGGCGGAGAGTATTGGGTGGAGATTTCTGACCCGAACAATATCGTCATGGAAAGCGAAAGCCAGTTCCTGAGCGTCAACGACGGCGACAATGCCGTGGTCGATTTTCAGCTTTACCGGCGCGATGCGATGATTACCGGCCGGGTATCGATCGGAGACAGTTTGGGACTCGGCTGTGTGATGGTTTTTGCCGAAAACGATGCAGGCATGACTGCCTATGCCGTGACTGATGCTGATGGCCGGTATATGATGGAGGTTTCTTCTGCAGCAAACCCCTGGCGTGTTTCTATGGACTTTTTTGCTATTCCTGAGGGTATGAGAATTGACGGTGACGAGACCAAAATTGTCGATGCGCCTGCCGATCTGGTCGATTTTGTGCTTATCGAAGGTGACTCGCTGCCCGTACCGGATGACGAGTTCGATGACCAGAGCGTCGAGATTCTCAGTGTGCGCGATATCCCCGATGATCAGGGTTTGCAGGTGCGCGTGATCTGGCGTGGGGCTCCGGGGGACTATACGACTGAAAATCCAGAAGGCGACAGGTACGTCATTCCGGTAACCGGGTACGGCGTATGGCGTCGCGGCCCGGAAATCCCCATGCGCGATGACAGCACCGGCGCAGGTGGTGGAATGTCGGGCTCTGCCGTGCGCGTAGTCGGTTCCGAGGCGGAGCTGCTCGCTGCCGCGCAGACAGCCAAGCCGGGCGATCGTTTCAAAGTTTCCGGTCAGGGCGCCTATGTCTGGGATTTCCTCGCACGGGTTCCGGCAGCACAGCTCGAAGGCTATGCCTATGTCGCGCCGACGCTGCGCGATTCCACGGCTGAACAGCCGGCCTGGGCCTGGTTCGTTATCTCCACACACACCTTAGAGCCCTCGATGACCTTTTTCAGCATGCCGGACAGCGGCTATTCTGTGGACAATCTGGCGCCTGTCATCGGCACCATCGCATCGCGTGTCACTGATAACGGTGTTGAACTCACATGGGAAACACCGGACACCCCCGATCTCGTGGCAGTGAGCGTTTACCGCAGTGAAAGCAGCGGCTTCACCCCTGGTGCCGCGAATTTCGTCACAGCAGTGGATGCCGGCGGTTACTTCGATGCCGGCGGTACAGCGGGCTCGTACTATGTGCTCAAGCTGACGGATGACGGCGGTAATGTGACCTGGTCACCGGAATTCAGAGCCGGAACCATCACCTCTGTGCGTGATAACAGCGAGACTCTGCCAGAGGCATATCGCCTGAGCCAGAACTTCCCCAACCCTTTTAACCCCTCGACGCGTATTGAATTTGCTCTGCCTCAGGCTGACAATGTACGCATCGAAATCTTCAATGTCATGGGACAGAAAGTACGCACGCTGTACAGCGGCGCACTTGCCGCCGGCTATCATGCCGTCACATGGCAGGGTTTGGATGATCGCGGAGCACGCGTGCCTTCTGGTACATATATCTACAAGCTGAGCACAGGAACGACGACCATCGCGAAGAAAATGCTGCTGGCGAAATAGGCAGCGGTCTGGTGCAGGAAACTATCCCGTACGATTCATAAAAATGCGCTTTGTGCAAGAAAAGCGGGATATCTGATTTTTTCAGGACATCATCCTGCACCCGATCAGCATAACGAAATAGACACGAAAAAGCCCTGCGGAAAGCACGACCCCGCAGGGCTTTTTTCATTTTACTCTTCATCCCCCACCGTGCGGATGACTTTCAGTATGGGCAACCAGCGGATTTCCCCGAGTCGTACCGTGACATTCATGTCGCGAAACACGATACTCTACATTATTCTGCATACCCCGGTGCGCACGGCAGAGACGCAACAGAAATATCCCGGTACAAGCGTACCGCGACATTCATGTCGCGCGATACAATACTCTGCATTATTCTGCATACCCCCCGTGCGCACGGCAGAGACGCAACAGAAATGTCCCGATACAAGCGTAACGCGACATTCATGTCGCGCAATACGATACTCTGCATTATTCTGCATACCCCGGTGCGCCGGGCTGGGACGCGACATAAATGTCGCGGTACAAGTCAGGACAGCCCCCATCCATCGGTTCCATCACCGCCGGATTTGCAAAACGACAATTCCCCAACCCACACAATCTGAGAAAGAGCCAAAAAAACTTGGCTTTACAACTCTGATCTGCTTATTTTCTGAACAGCCCGATCGGTTTACCAACCGTCAGCCCGTCGCGTACGGTTGGTTCGCATCGGTACTCAGAGCCGGATTTTCACGATTCACCCGGGGCAGCACTTCTGCAAAGCAGCTCATCCCCCAACACCACGAGGCAAACCATGGTCAGTGACAGAGAGAAGCACTGGAACAAAGTGTACGAAAAGGGAGAGATCACCCGTTTGGGCTGGTATGAAGAAAAAGCCGAGCAGTCTCTCGGGCTGATCAACACCTGCGGACTGCACCCTTCTGACTGTATTCTCGACGTCGGTTCCGGCGCCACGACCTTGCTCGGCTCCCTCCTGCGCGCGGGTTATGAGAACATCATCGCCACCGACCTGAGTGCCGTGGCTCTGGAAACAGCGAAAAAACGCCTGGGCGCGGATCTCGCGGCACGGGTGCGCTGGGTGGTGACGGATATCACCAGCCCGGAAAACCTCGCTGCTCCCGGTGAAGTTTCTCTCTGGCACGACCGGGCTGTGCTGCATTTTCTCATCGAGGAGGAGCAACGCCAGGCCTACCTGCACACCCTGCGCGAGGTGGTTCGCCCTGAGGGATATGTCATCATCGCGGCGTTTTCTCTCGATGGAGCGAAAAAATGCAGCGGACTCGATGTGTACAATTACGACGCTGCTATGCTCACGGCATTTCTCGGCAGAGACTTTGAGCTGAAGAAAGCTTTTGACTACATCTACCACCAGCCTTCCGGGGCAGCACGTCCTTTTATCTACACTCTTTTTCGCAGACTGCGCTGAGGCTCCTGCAAGCCGGGCACCACCGGCGCATCAACGGCGACTTCCTGCTGATCGCGCAAAAAACCTTGATCCTGTGCTGT
>DRLW01000482.1 GCA_011375275.1 Bacteroidota bacterium | reverse complement strand
ATCTGCTCCGTACGCTTCGGAGATGAGTCCACGTGACAGTGCAGGCAGGCCTGGTTACAGAGTTTGGTGATGTTGATCTGCAGCGTATCGATGCGCAGTGGCGCGAGGTTCAGGCCGTGCTGTTCGACGACCGCTTCGAAGTCATATTCATCCCGGGTCTCTATTTGTATAAGAGGGGAACTTTCTGCCATCTTTTTCTCCATCGATTGGGTGGTTTTTATGCGCCGACTTTATCGAGAACATTGAGCATCTGCACAGCGTGCACGAGATCGATGCCCGCATCCATGGCCGCAGCCACATGTACGGCTTCCATCATCTGCTCCGGATTGGCGCCGGTTTCCAGGCACTGCGTTGTGTACGCATCGATGCAATAGGGGCACTGCTTGGCGTGCGCAACCGCCAGTGCAATCAGAGACTTTTCGCGCTTGCTCAGTGCGCCGTCCTCACCGGTGACACTGCTGTAATAGTCGAAGAACTTTTTCGCCAGCTCGGGGCGGAATTTTTTGATATCTCCGAATTTTTTCAGGTCTTTGGACTCGTAGTAGTGCATCAGGTTTCCTCCTTAACTGAAGATCAATATGCCGGATCGTGTGCTGCCCGCGGGACGAGCTGTCATGTCAACATATGCATGTATATTCATATGTTGAAGAAAAAATATACGGCATATCAGCAAAACATAACAGCGCAAAATTATTTTTCATTCCGGGAGATTTATTTTTTTGCGGTCGCAGAGCCGGGTTGTCCGTGCAGAGAGCAGGCAGGTTTCATTTCGTGGATCAATCGGATACTTTGATTGTGCGGACGGTGCAGTTTGACAATACGACAGGCAAAAAAGCCGGGGGCTACGGCGCATGCGTGCTGCGGAGTGTTTATCTTCGGGCAGCCGGCAGTCCGGGGCCGCACACCACAAGCCTGTCCCGTGTGCCCGGTGCCCCGTCTTGTACGGCAGGGGCGCACAGGGGAAGAGACTATTTCCCGCTGTCGAAGGCTGCCTTGATGGCGCGGGCATACGCCTCAGCGCTGACCGTGCCGTTGTGAGTACGAACACCCTCAGGCTGTAAAATGGCTTCCAGTGAGGAGAGCCAGTAGCCATCGTGCAGCGCTTTGACCAGCCGGCCCATGGCAGGCAGCTCTTTCAGCGAGTATTGGATCGGGATGATGCCGAACGCATGCAGGGCATGGATATCCATTTCGAGCAGGTAGGGCAGATAGGCTTTGGTGTCCGGCTCAAAGCTGAGCAGGATTACAGGATTGCCGGGCGTGCTCAGGCCGCGCAGCAGACCGAGGCTGTACCAGTCCGCCGGCAGGCGATCGACAAAAACGCCCCAGGTTTTCGCAGACCCCTCAGCGAGCTGGCGGCGCAAATGGCGGGCAAAACGCTCGACTTCATCCTGCAGGGTTATGTAGTACAGCGGCAGCAAGCCGTTCTGCACGAGAAAGACGAAGCGCCGCTGTGGCGCGGTTTCCTCGGCAGCAGCCTGAAGAATGAAGTCTTCCACAAAACCGCTGGCAGCAGCGCGAAAGAGTGCCCATGCCTGATCCCCGTAATCATAGCCCATGAAATAGTTGTGTACCGGGCTGGCACTGTACAGATTGGTATCGAAGAAAAATCCGGGCAGTGAGGCGTTCTGCTCTTCGAAAACCTTTTGCGCAGCGCGCAGTGGGGAAAAATAGCCATCGACCCAGAAGGCACGGTCCAGGGGAGACCATGTATTCTGCACCGCACCGTTTAACCCGACAGCCTGCCCGGCCGGCAGCCGTTGGTCGCGATAGTCAACACCGGGAAACCAGGTCAAATTCTTGCCTGCCAGCGTGGACAGGGTTTCCTGCCACAGTCTGCGCACAGCCTGGCGCTCTGAATCGGTGTAATTTTGTGTGCCGCTCAGGGCCTGCGGGTTGGCAACTCCCCAGAGAATGGTACTGCCCGCCCGGCTGGCGAAGCGCGCGATGTGGTCGATCTGCGCAAATGTTTTTGCCGGGATAATGACCTGCGAATCCTTGCGGTATTCGGGGATTCTGCCGTTCAAAATCGCCAGAGGTTTTTTCAGATATGCTGCCAGGGGACCGGTACGTGCCTGCTCGCGGATGCGTTTGCGCACCTGCTGCTGCGTTTTTTTGCCGGGGAAATGTTTGTCTGCAAAACGCATCGTCGTGACGCTGAAGATCGGCGTTTTGTACACTGTCTCCAGGGCGGGAACGCTCGTCAGTCTGGTTTCAGCCGTGCTCGGAATCGCGCTGTTCGAGGGGGTGGGTGTCAGCTTCAGTTTGCTGCCGGCACGGATTTTCAGAAACCGCAGGGCAACATCTGCGAGGAAAGTCCGGGTGGAATCGACGAGGTGGCGGTCGATGATCGGCGTTTTGTTGCTGCCGATGCCGGGACCGGCAAAGCCGAGCACCGAGCGCGGCAACAGCAAAACCGGGCCACCGCCGTTACTGCTTTCGATGATGGCTCCGACGGGGAAAGGACCGGGGAAACGCAGATTTTTTTTCAGAAAAAAGGCCTCCGGCCAGGTCTCGGCGAAAATTTCCACGCGCGCATTGCGCAAGATTTTCAACGGCGAAAACTCTCCGAAGGGAATGCGGTTGATCTTGGAAAAAGGCCAGTCACTCTTGCGCCGTACAAATGCGAACTGCCCCTGCGATGCCCGGTAACGGCGCCCCGGTTCGATGGCCAGCACGTTGCCGATCTGCACCTGCGCGACGATCTCCCGGAGAAACTGGTTCATTGCAGCACGGTCGTTGGCACCTTCGATATTGGT
>DRLW01000481.1 GCA_011375275.1 Bacteroidota bacterium | reverse complement strand
GCTGAGAAGACGGGATAACCAGACATGATGCGGACAAATAGAGATTAAAAATATCCATAGTCGCGAAATAGCGCGAATGGAATTCTGAAATCATTTGCGTTCATTAGCGGTTCTAAATTTCGATTTTGGAAGTCTTGCCAAAAAATTGCAAGAATTGACTTTTCAGGTACTAATAAGGCGCTCGTTCGGCCGCACAGCTTTGTTGTAAGCACTATCAGAAACCAGCACGGCAGACTGGTTACCATTTGCATTTGAATCAATCCAACACAGCCGCAAGAATAAACTCAGGACAGGTTGCATGAAAGAAATCGAATCGCTGATCGCAGATGAATCCTTTCAGCGCTGGGTAGCCGGAGAAGCGCTGCCGGAAGAAAGGGAGAACTGGCAGGCCTGGGTGCACGCGGATATGCGCCACAGGCAGCTTTGCGATGAAGCGAAAAAACTGTGGAACGAGATTCGCTTTGAGAGCGAAGAAATCCCGGACGTGGAGGCGGAGTTAACCACTCTGCTGAACCGGATTCATGCCGGCACGCCAGCAGATGCGACAGCCTCCGGCAACGGTACTCGGGAAGAGGCGCCGCGCCCACGCCGGCGCTGGCTGCGGCCTCTCGCCCTTGCTGCGTCCCTGTTCGGCATCATATTTCTGGCCTGGAACAGCGAGCTGTTCAGACTGTTTCGGGATACGCCTGCTGTCGAGGTCATCACCACGCAGTTTGGCGAGCGCAGTACGCTGGCAGTGGCAGATGAGGTGCGTGTGGTTCTCAATGCCGACTCCCGGCTGCAGCACTGGCAGGAGCGCTCCGTGCACTATTTCCGGCTCGATGGCGAGGCTTATTTCGATTTCCGGCCGGCACAAAAGAACACCCATCCCCGCCTGATCGTCACCACCGGCGATGGCGAGGTTCGCGTGCACGGGACGAAATTTTCCGTTTATAAGCGCCGGGAGCACACGCGCGTCGTGGTTGAGGAAGGCCGGGTGGAAGTCCGCATCCCGGCTGAAAACGACAGCCTGCAGACCGGGGTTTATCTCAATGCCGGTGAGCTGCTGGATTTTACCGGTGCAGACCGCTCCCTGCAACCCCAAAGGGTAAACGCACTGGTTTACACGAGCTGGAGCGGGGACAAGCTGATTTTTGATAACACACCATTTTCTGAGATCGCCCGCCGTTTGCAGGAGACCTACGCCGTCACCATAGAAGTCGGGGACAGCTCACTGCTGAGCAGAACCCTGTCCGGGTCGGTGGAAAATGGCTCCCAGAACGTCATCATCGAGGCGCTGGCCAGAGTTCTGCACACACGGGTGGTCTATCAGGGGAATAAAATTATTCTGATGGGAGCGGAGCGATGAACGGGCGGGTAGTGCCAAAGGGCACCGGGACGCCCGCTCTCCCTGATCTCTGGCAGGCCATGCTCAACGGAGATGAGCAGGCCCTGGCCACGCTTTTCCGGCTGCACTATGCCATGCTGTTCAATTACGGCATGAAAATCATCCCGCGCAGAGACCTTGTGAAGGACAGCATCCAGGATTTGTTCGTCTATTTGTGGGAAAAACGCCGGACGATTTCACCGGTGCATTCTGTGCAGGCTTATCTGCTGGCCTGTCTGCGGCGCCGGCTTGTGACAGCGGCAGAAGCAGAGCGCAAAACCCGCCACGCAGCGCGCGAGCTGAACAGCGGTGCGGAGATGGTGGTTTTTTCTGCAGAAGACCTGATTATCGAAAGGCGTGAGCACGCCGCCCGCTCGGCACGTCTGCAGCAGGCGTTGCATAAAATCCCCTCGCGTATGTATGAAGCCCTGTATCTGAAAAAATTTCAGGGGCTTTCTTATGATGAAATCTCGGAAATTATGAAAGTGACCCCGCAGGTCGCCAAAAACTATGTTTTCGAGGCCGTCAAGCGCCTGCGGCAGATGCTGAACATCCCCGATTTATCGACCTGAGACAATTCCCCGCTAAAGCATGCAGAATCACGGGACGAATCATAGTTCGCGACATGAATGTCGCGTTACATCACGCTCCCGCGTCGCCGCCCAATCTGCCGGCTGATATTAACCAAACCAGATTAAAAAGGGCTCTTCCTCAGATTGTGTGGGGCGGGGAATTAATGCGACCGGCGGAGTAGGGATGACCCGCCGGTCGCCCCTGCGAAAGTATGCAGAATCACGGAGCGAATCGTAGTTCGCGACATGAATGTCGCGGTACGCCGGGGCACAATTCAGAAAAAAGTTAAATTTTCGACATGACGTTTTCGTGGTTTTGCTCTCTTAGGCAGTAGAGAAGCTCTTCCTTATTCATGCCAGCACTGGAAAATCGTCCGGAAAGAACGTGGGGAGAAGGCGCGGTGCCGCAGGGTGCTGTCATGCCCGGATGCGCGTGATCCAGAGTTGGCGCTATTCATTCAACAAATACCTGGAGGGAAGTATGACTGCGAAACTGCCAAGAGTTCTGTTGCTCGCTGTGGTCGCCCTGTTTTTCGGCGTGGCCCTGGCTCAGGCACAATCGACCGGCACGATTACCGGTTCGGTAAAGGATAGTGATGGTGCCGGTGTCGTTGGGGCTAATGTTTTTATCAAGGGAACCATGATGGGGGCAGCGACGGATACCGAAGGAAAGTACCGTATTGCTGCAGTACCACCCGGCCGTTATACCCTGGTCGTCCGTTTCATCGGCTACAAAACAATCGAAAGGGAAGTCGATGTCAATGCCGGCGAAACCGCAACCCAGGATTTTGTGCTCGAAACGGATGTTCTGGGGCTGAACGAAATCGTCGTCACCGGTGTGGTCAACCCGGTTTCAAAACTCCAGTCCAGCGTATCGATTTCGACGCTGGATATCCGCGACACGGAAAAATCAGCGCCGCGCACAACCGCGGAGATTTTCCGCACCATCCCCGGCATCCGCTCGGAGGCCTCGGGCGGCGACGGTAACACCAATATCACTGTCCGCGGTGTGCCGATTTCTGCCGGCGGTTCCAAGTATCTGCAGCTCCAGGAGGATGGCTTGCCGGTCTTGCAGTTCGGCGATATTGCCTTTGCCACTGCGGATATTTTTCTCAGAGCAGACTATACCCTGGCACGGATCGAGGCCATTCGCGGTGGTTCTGCGTCCACTTTGGCGAGCAACTCGCCCGCGGGTATCATCAACTTTATCAGCAAAACCGGAGCTGTCGAGGGAGGGTACGTCGGCACAACCATGGGCCTGGATTACAACAGCACGCGTATGGATTTTGAGTATGGCTCTCCCCTTGGTAACAATATGAGCTTCCATGTCGGCGGTTTTTTCCGCCAGGGAGACGGCCCGCGTACGGCAGGATACACAGCAAATTACGGCGGCCAGATCAAAATGAACGTCACAAAGCTTTTTGATGGCGGATACGGGCGGATTTACTTTAAATACCTCAATGACCGCGCCGTGGCCTACATGCCGATGCCGTTGAAAGTGGAAGGCACGAACGCTTCTCCGGAATGGGGTTCGATTCCTGGATACGACGCTTTAACCGGAACCATGCAGAGCCCGTATCTGCTGCAAAATCTTGGGCTTGGCCCGAACGGTGAGCTGCGCCGCAGCGATGTCGCTGACGGTATGCGTCCGGTCTCCACGGCCATCGGCGCGGAGTTTTCCCGTGAGCTTGGCAACGGCTGGCAACTGGAAAACCGTGCCCGTCTGGCGTTTAACTCCGGCCGTTTTGTATCGCCTTTCCCGGCACAGGTCGGCACGGCTCAGAGCCTGGCTGAATCCATCGGTGGAGCTGGTGCATATCTGCAATACACCGACGGCACCCCATTTGGCTCCGGCTATCAGAACAATGGTCTCGCCCTGCGCATCCACATGTTCGATACAGAGCTGAACAATTTCAATAATTTCGTCAATGACCTGCGCCTCTCCAAGCAGTTCGGACAGGCCAACGTGACCCTGGGCTATTATCTCTCCAACCAGTCGATCTCCATGTCCTGGCTGTGGAACTCCTACCTCACGGAAGTCAATGGTGAGGATGCCCGCCTTCTCGATGTCTATGCGGCTGATGGCACCCGCCTGAGCCAGAACGGTCTGTACGCGTACGGCGTGCCCTTTTGGGGGAACTGCTGCCAGCGCAATTACGACACCGACTACCGGACTTCGGCGCCCTATGCCAGCGCAGACCTGGCTGTGAACGACAGGCTGAACATCGACCTCAGCCTGCGCATGGATAACGGTCAGGTTACCGGCCAGTTTGCCGGCCCGGTACAGACGCAGTACGATGTCAATAATGACGGCGTGATCTCCCCCAACGAAGAGAGCGTTTCAGCAATAGATAATGCCAACACCACGCCGGTAGATTACACCTACGACTATCTGTCTTTTTCTCTCGGCGGAAACTATCAGCTCAATGATAATCAGGCTGTCTTTGCCCGCTACAGCAAGGGTGGAGCTGCAAAGGCCGACCGTTTGTTGTTCGCCGGGCTGCCCTACACCGGCGGCACGACCCTGAACGCCAAGGACATCATCGTTCAGGCCGAGCTGGGTTATAAGCATCTTTTTAACCGCGGCGGTGTCTTTGTCACCGGTTTTCTCGCAAATACGACGGAAGAAGGCGGTTTTGAGGCCACGACGCAGAAGATCATCGAGAATGATTACAAAGCCTTTGGTGTCGAAGTGGAAGCAGCGTACAACACCAACGCCCTCGACATCCGTGGAGGCCTGACCTACACCAATGCGGAAATCACTTCCGGCCCCAATGAAGGCAATGTCCCGCGCCGTCAGCCAACGCTGATGTATAACCTCATCCCGACCTATGCCCTGGGCCAGCACTCCGTGGGCCTGAGCATCATCGGCCAGACCAAGGCGTATGCACAGGACAGCAATGAGCTGGTTATGCCTGCTTATATGTATGTCAACGCCTTTGTGCGCTTCCGGGTGACGGAAAATCTGTTCGCCTCGGTCAATGGCAATAACCTGCTCAACGCCCTTGGAATCACCGAGTCTGAGGAAGGCAGTATTGCTGAAAATCAGGTCAACTACGTGCGCGCCCGGCCGATTCCCGGACGTTCGATCACGTTGACGCTGGGGTATAATTTCAACTAAAAAATGAACATTCGCCGCGCGCGGCTGCATCTGCGCGCGGCGTTTTGTCTTCCTGACCAGAGCAGGTGCTCCGAAACGGAGCAGTGCGTGCCTCTGGCCTTGCCAGGCTCTCTCAGGGGTATTCGGTTAACTCCGCACCGTTGCTTTTTTCAACTATTCTGCCAGAGCACAGCATGTGCCTGAAAAGATGAGATTCCGGCACTTCGCTTCGCCTGAATGACAGATGTCGATGATATCTGCACCAGGCCCGGTTTGCTGAGTTAAGTGGATAATCAGAAGACTCATCGTTCATCTCACTCAAAAAAGAGAGACATCCATGCCGGAATTTGTATTGCATCCTGTCGATCTTGCTGTTATTGCCGCATATGCGGTGTTTGTCGTTTATCTGGGATTTCGTTTTGCCAAAAAGCATGAGTCAGCAGAGGATTATTTCCTTGCCGGCCGGGCCATGACGTGGCCGCTGATCGGTTTTTCTCTCCTGGCCTCGAATATATCCAGCACGACCCTGGTAGGGCTGGCAGGCGATGCATACAGCACCGGTATTTCCGTCTTCAACTATGAATGGATGGCAGCGATCATTCTGGTTTTTTTCGCTATCTTTATCCTGCCCTTTTACCTGCGCTCGAAAATTTTCACCGTCCCGGAATTTCTCGAAAAGCGCTATGACGGCAAAACCCGCACGTACTTCTCGATTTTGACCCTGTTTTTGAATATCGTCGTCGATACCGCGGGCAGCTTGTATGCCGGCGGCCTGCTCGTCCGGCTGGTTTTCCCCGAAATCCCCATGTGGCAGACGATCGCTGTCATGGCGCTGATCGCCGGGGTGTACACCATCGCCGGCGGCCTCGCCGCGGTGATTTATACCGACCTCGTGCAGGCGGTTCTGCTGCTGTTCGGCTCCCTGCTGATCACGGTGATCGCTTTCACGAAAATCGGTGGCTGGAGTGCGGTAACAGCGGTGACGCCGCCGGAGATGCTCAGCCTGGTCCGCCCGCTGGATGATCCGGGCGTGCCCTGGCTCGGGCTGCTGACCGGAGTGCCGCTGCTGGGATTTTATTTCTGGTGCACCAACCAGTTCATGGTGCAGCGGGTGCTGAGTGCCCGCGATGAAAACCAGGGCAGGCTGGGCGTGCTCTTTGCCGGTGCCCTGAAAATGCTGCCGTTGTTCATCATGGTGCTGCCGGGCACGATGGCCCGGGTTCTCTATCCGGACCTGCCCAAGGCAGACCTGGTTTTCCCGACGTTGATCTTTGATCTGCTGCCGGTCGGCATCCTCGGGTTGGTGCTTGCCGGGTTTGTTGCCGCGTTGATGTCGCAGATTGACTCGACGCTGAACTCGGCCTCGACCCTGGTGACGATGGATTTCGTGCGCAAGAAGCGCCCGGAGCTGAGCAGCGAAAATCTGATGTGGACCGGGAGGGCTGTGACCGCTCTGTTTATGATCCTGGCTGCGGTCTGGGCGCCGTATATTGAAAATTTTGGCTCGCTGTTTAAATATCTGCAGAAGGTGCTCTCCTACAGCGTGCCGCCGGTTGTGGCCATTTTTATCGTCGGGCTGTTCTGGAAGCGAGCCAATGCCCGGGGCGCAAATACCGCTCTCCTGCTCGGCGGACTCGCCGGAGCCGGGTTCTTTGTCACCAATGAGGTTCTGCTGATTACGCAGGTGCATTTTCTCTATGTGGCCAGTCTTTTGTTCGTATTCACCGTGCCCTTTGTATTTGCGGCCAGCCTGCTGGCTCCGCCTCCGCCTGATGAAAAAATCCGGGGGCTGGTCTGGACCAAGAGGTTTTATGATCAGGAAACCGTGGCCCTGCACAGCCTGGCGTGGTATCGCAACTACCGGGTACTTTCTGTCCTGCTGCTGGTTGGTGCCGGTGTGCTGTTTGCGTTCTGGTGGTAAGCCGGTAAAGCCTCCCGGCCTGCGGTTGGTCGCATGACGGGGGAGCGCCCCTGTAGTCTCGGCATGCCGCTCCAGTGGCAGCCCTCTTTCAGAGAAACAACATCGAAAACACGCCTGCCTGCACAGGGCAGGTTTTTCTCATCGATCCGGAGAAGAATTGGCAAGATATGAAAGGCGATATTCTCATCATCGAAGCGCATCACCGCCGGGCGGCGCGGAAAATCAGCGGCGAGGTGATCACCAGAATTCGGGAGATCAACCGCCGGTATATCCTCACCGTTGCCGGTGAGTCTGGCAGCGGCAAATCAGAAACAGCTCAGGCTCTCGCCGAGGAGTTCGAAAAATTCGGGCTCACCACGGTTGTCCTGGGACAGGATGATTATTTCAAATTACCACCTGCTGCCAATGACCGCCGCCGCAGGCAGGATCCAGAGTGGCTCGGCCCCCATGTTGAAGTGCATCTCGACCTGCTCGAAGAACATCTCCTCGCTGCCCGAAAAGGCGCGCAGTCCATTGTCAAACCCCTGATCGACTATCACGCCGGCACAGTCGAGCAGGAGACGATTCCCCTCGTCGATGTCGATATCGTGATCGCGGAAGGAACCTATACTTCTCTGCTCAAACATGTTGACACCAGAGTGTTTATCGCGCGTACGCGCGTCGATACCCTGGAACACCGGCGCAAGCGCAACCGCGGGAACGAGGTCGATGATCCTTTCATCGAGCAGGTTTTGCGGACTGAGCATAAAATCATCGCGGGTCACAAGCAACTGGCTGATTTTGTGATTACCAAAGAATATGATGTCCTGACCATTGAATAAAACAGCCCGGAAGCGCACCATGGCATTCAAGAATAAAGTGCAACTGATCACCTATCCCGACTCTCTTGGCGGCAACTTACAGCAACTGAATGAAGTTTTGCTGCGGTATTTCCCGGATGTTTTTCAGGGCGGCGTGCATATTTTACCCCCATATCCTTCCTCCGGCGATCGCGGTTTTGCCCCGCTTACGTATCTGGAAATCGAGCCGGATTTTGGCTCCTGGCAGGACATCCGCGCCATCAGCAGCCAGCATGATATCATGCTCGACCTGATGGTCAACCACATCTCGCGGCAATCACCGTGGTTTCAGGATTTTCTGCGCAACGGCCGGCATTCGCGTTTCGCTGATCTTTTCCTGCCTCTGGATAAAATCTGGCCCGGCGGTAAACCGGATCAGAAAGACATGGAAAAGATTTTTTTGCGCCGCGAGCAACCGTTTTCGAGCTATCGGATCGAAAGCACCGGAGAAGAAACCCTGTGGACGACCTTCGGCAAGGTGACTCCTTCAGAGCAGATCGATCTCGATGTGAACTCGCCCGCGACGCGAAGCCTGATGAAAGAGTTCCTGGCCAACTTCAGCAGAAACGGCATTCGTTTCCTCCGTCTCGATGCCATCGGATATGTGATCAAAAAGCCGGGTACGAGCTGCTTTTTCGTTGAGCCGGAAATCGATGAGTTTTTGGCGTGGATTGCCGGCGAAGCCCGGGCGCTGGGGATAGAAGTGTTACCGGAGGTCCACGCGCACTACAGCACCCAGTTCAGTCTGGCTGACAAAGGTTATTGGATTTACGATTTTATCCTGCCCTATCTCGTGCTGGAAACATTGCTCACCCGGCACAGCGGGAAGCTGCTCGACTACCTGCGCACCAGACCCCATCGCCAGTGTACCATGTTGGATTGCCATGACGGCATTCCGGTGAAGCCGGACCTCGATGACATCGTCAGCACGCGTGATGCTCAGGCTGTGGTTGCCGCCTGCCTGCAGCGTGGCGCCAACCTGAGCCGGATATTTTCACCCTCACACCGCAGCAGCGACGGCTTTGACGTGCACCAGATTCGCTGCGCGTACTACTCCATGCTCGATTGCGATGACGATGCCTATCTCACGGCGCGGGCAATCCAGTTTTTTACCCCCGGCGTGCCTCAGGTTTATTATGTCGGACTGCTTGCGGGCGAGAATGATTTTCAGCGCGTGGAAGAAACCGGCGAGGGCCGGGAGATCAACCGGCACAACTACACCATCGACGAGATCAGGCATGCGGTGCAAAAACCCGTGGTGCAGCGTCTGTTGCATCTCATCCGCTATCGCAATACGCATCCGGCCTTTGACGGAGAGTTCAGCGTGCTCGATTCCACAGGCAGGGAAATTCGCCTGCAGTGGCAAAACGGCGCAAACCGCTGTGTGCTCATCGTCGATCTGCACACGCGAAAATCGGTGATCGAGAGCTTTGACTCTGGAGAAAAACTGCATCAGATCAGCGTTTGACCTGCTGGTTTTCGCGAATGCAGGCTGCCGGTACGGTGCCTGTGTGCTACCTGTGCTGGTTCGCACGTGTGCAGAGTGCTGCTTTTCGTTGTTCAGGCTGCTTTGGGGGAGATGGCTGGGGCGCGACATAAATGTCGCGGTACGAGAAGAGCCCAGAGCGTAACGCGACATTCATATCGCGCTGTATGGTCGCATAAACATTAAACCAGTGCCAAAACCCGACCCGTAGGGGCGACCCGCGGGTCGCCCCTACACCCGCGGGCCCCGACTAATAAACTCAGGCCAGAACCCCCATCCATCGGT
>DRLW01000480.1 GCA_011375275.1 Bacteroidota bacterium | reverse complement strand
TGATGAGTCCTGAACCCGGCGCTGTGTGCATGGCTACTGAACATTTTTTACTGAACGATACGCGTAAATCAGAGAGGCAATAAATGAGTGTACTTTTGAATCACCTCAGGCGTCTTTCACTGCTCTGGCTCTTCATCGCCACGGCTATGCTGTTTGGCGGAACGGCCCTGGCACAGAACTCCCCGAAAAAGGGGTCCCTGCAGTGGTATAAAGAGGGCCCGAAGAAGGACTGGTCCGAATCAGACTACAGGGCCTATTATGACTGGCGCGAGAAAGTCCATGGTCTGCAAAAACAGGCTGACAAGGACAACCAGATTCTGCGCCGCCAGAAAGCGATTATCAACGGCAACAAGATCACCACGGAAATCTGGAATTATGGTTCGATATCGCGGCCCGGAAACCGGGTGACGGATATCGTCTGGGAAGGCCTGGGCTATGGTTACGAGTTTGCCCCCTTTATTGTGGCCGAGGTTCCGGTTACGCCGCGGAGCCACCGCGATGCGTATATCAAAACCGATGAAAACGGCAACCCTGTCATCGACGCCAACGGTGACACGGTCTGGGCTGCGATCGTCATCAGCGACGGGCTGATTTCGAACGGCGGCGAAACCTCGCCGGACAGCCGTGAATTCTGGGGCTGGGAGCCGCTGGCATACAGCGATGATGGTGTTGTGCCCTACGGCGATCCGGACAGCGATCAGATTCCGACCTCCAATGATATCGACCGGGACGGCGACGGCAAACCGGATAGCTGGCCTGAGGGGTGGTATAATCCCAACCTCAAGCGCTATGTCTGGCCCGGTGCGTTGCGCCAGGGAGCCAGTAACGCAGACCTGGAGGCGTTCTTTGTCGTCGATGACCGCAACAACAAGGAGTTCGAGTACTATCCGTTCATCAACGATTCCACTCGACGCGGCCTGGGGATCCAGATCGAATGCCGCTATTACCAGTGGGCCAACCCCCTGGCTGAGGACATCATTTTTCTGATCTATCGCGTCACTAATAAGAGCGATAAGGACCTCGAAAATGTGTATTTCGGCATGTGGGGCGATCCGCACATCGGCGGGCCGAGTGACTGGCCGGACGACCTCTCCTTTTTCGAGAAGGACTCGCTCAACATGGTCTATGCCTGGGATGAGAACGGCAAGAGCGTCGATAACCCGGCGATCATTCCCGGATATTTCGGTTATAAATTTCTCGAAAGCCCGGGCAACCCTTTTGACGGTATCGATAACGATAACGACGGTATGATCGATGAAAGCCAGGAAAACGGCATCGACGACGATGGCGACTGGGACCCGGAGAAAGATGATGTCGGTGTCGATGGCATTCCCAACACCGGAGACTATGGCGAAAACGACGGTATGCCCACAGCCGGCGATCTCTTCGATATCCGCAAGCCGGGCGAGCCGAACTTTGAATGGACCGATCTCGATGAATCGGACCAGATCGGACTGACCAGTTTTGCCTCGCCTCCTTTTGGCGGCCAGAACGTCATCCGCAATGATGATTTTATTTTCCGAAATTATCTCACGCCAGGGAAATTCGATACGGCAAACTCCTCGGTCGCTGGTGATAATATCTTTCTCTATGGCTCCGGGCCGATCACCCTGAAAAAAGGCGAGAGCCGCCGCTTTTCCATCGCGCTGCTCGTCGGGCAGGATTTCGACGACCTGACCCTGAACGCCATCACGGCTCAGGAAATCTACGAGATCAACTATCAGTTTGCCAAACCCCCGGAAAAGCCCAATGTTACCGCTGTTCCGGGCGATCGCAAGGTGACGCTGTACTGGGATAATGTTGCTGAGAGCTCCTATGATCCCGTATCCGAAGAAAATGATTTCGAGGGGTACGTGATCTACCGCAGTACAGACCCGAACTTTGCCGATCAGCAGCTGATCACCGATGCCAACGGCACCCGTTTTCTGTTCGAGCCGTTGAAGACGGTCAACGGCGCTCCGGCGCGTTTTGACCTGATCAACGAATATTCCGGCCTGAGCAAAACCATCTACCCGGGACGGGGGACGGCGTATAACCTCGGCAGCAATACCGGCCTGCGCCACTCTTTCGTCGATTCCAACAATGTGATCAACGGCCAGACCTATTACTATGCGGTCGTCTCCTATGATCATGGAAGTGATGAGCTGGGCATTCCGCCGACCGAGAGCTCGAAAACGATCACGGTTAACCCTGAGACCAACGAGGTGATTCTCGACGTCAACACAGCCGCGGTCATCCCGCGCGTTCCTGCCGCAGGTTTCGTGCAGGGACAAGTTCGTGATAACGCCGTCGTACACGAGGCAGGCGTTGCGACCGGCTCGCTGCGGATCGATGTGATCGACCCGAGCCGGCTCGAGGAAGACAACCGTTTTGAGATCACCTTCAAGGAGAACCCAACGAGGTACACTGTGGAGGATGTTTCGCCGGTCACGGTTGAAATTCCTGCCCGGACCGGCCAGTTCGTCGGTTTGCCGCACAAGCCGATCAATGCTGAAACATTTACTTTGAGCAGCAAGAGTTCCGGGCAGGTTTTCGAGGCTGGAGCCGACTACGTACTGGCAGCATCCGACGGGCAGGTGGAAATCCTCTCCGGCGGTGCGATTGTGAATGGTGAGCGTTTGCTGGCGACCTACCAGTATTACCCGGTTTTCGAGAGCGAGCTGGTCAACAATGAAGAAGGCAATCCGATCTTCGACGGCATGACCATTTACGTACAGGATCAGGAGCTCGACCTCGATGTCGAGGGTACGACATGGGCCACGGGCAGCCAGTCGAACTGGGAGATACAGGTTAAGCCGTTTAACAACCTGTCGCGCAACCGTTATCCGGCGGACTATGAAATCCGCTTTTCCAACTCCCTCGTCGATAGCAGCAGCCGCAAGAATTTCGGTTATATCAAAACCAATTTTCAGGTGTTTGATGTCACACCCGGCCGGGTGCCGCAGCGTGTGCCCATCTACGTGCTGGAACGGAGCGCCACGCGTGACAGCCTGTGGTCGCCGGGAGAGCGGGTGATCATTTTGACAAACGACGAGAGACCGAAATTCACCTGGGAATTTACCTTTAACGAGCCGGGAGACGGCACCTCCATTGCGCCGGGGGAAGGTGATGTGCACTACATCAAGACCATCCGGCCTTTCTCTGCTGAGGACAAATATTCCTTTGTCACAACGGCGTCCAAAATCGAAACTGCATTGGCCTCCAGTCAGCTGGACAAGATCAGCGTTGTGCCCAACCCATACGTGGTGACCAATGTGATCGAACCCATCGACAGGCAGAATCCCTTTGATCGCGGCGCCCGGCGGTTGTATTTCAACCATCTGCCGAAAAAGTGTACGATTCGCATCTACACCGTCAGCGGCGAGCTTGTGGATACGATTGAGCACGACTCGACCATCGATGACGGCAAAGCCTTCTGGAATCTGACCACGAAAGATAACTTCCCCATCGCGTACGGTGTGTACATCTACCATGTCGATGCCGGAGCGCTGGGCGAAAAAGTCGGTCGCTTCGCTGTCATCAAATAAGAAGCCGTTCAATCATGCTAATGCAAACAAGACTTTTGAGTCGATTCAGGAGACGTAAAACGATGAGAATAAAACTAATCACAGGCTGTCTGCTCGTGCTCATGTGGGTTGGCGCTGCCAGCGCACAGATCGAAAATGAGCAGACCATCACCAAGACGGGGACGACCTCTGCCCAGTTCCTGAAAATCGGTGTGGATGCGCGCGGTTCATCCATGGGCAGCGCTTTTGTTGCAGCAGAAGGGGATATTTCCTCGATGTTCTGGAACCCGGCCGGGCTCGGGCACCTGCGCGGCATGGAAACCGTTTTCGTTCACAACCAGTGGCTGGCGGATATCAACTTCAACTATGCGGCCTTTGCCTTTAATATGGGCAGCGCCGGCGTGCTCGGCTTCAGCCTCACCAGTCTGATGGTACCGGATGATGTGGTGCGTACGGTGGAGAATCCCGAGGGAACGGGCGAGCTGTTCAGCGCCAGTGATCTCGCATTGCAGATGACCTATTCCCGCCGTTTGACAGACAAGTTCTCCATCGGCGGCAGTGTCAAATACATCCAGCAGACGATCTGGCATTCGCGGGCCAATGCCGTGGCCTTGGATATCGGCGCGCTGTTCACCACGCCGTTCAAGGGCATCCGGCTCGGCGCCAGCCTGAGCAATTTCGGCAACGATATGCGCATGAACGGCCGCGACCTGCGCTTCAGCCAGGACCCGGACCCGAACAACCAGGGTAATGTCGAATTCGTCAATGCCCTTTATGAAACCGATGCGTTTCCGCTGCCACTGCTGTTCCGGGTGGGTATCGCCGGCGAGCTGACGAAGACCGACCAGATGCGCATCACGTACGCCATCGATGCGATCAATCCCAACGATAACCGCGAGAGTATCAACGCCGGGCTGGAGTTCGTGTTCAGCGAGCTGCTGTACGTGCGCACCGGTTATACCAGTGCCTTCCAGGGCGACAGAGAAGAAGGGCTGACGTACGGCGGCGGTTTGCACTACCGGGTCAGGGGAAGCTCGGCTAAGATCAAAATCGATTTTGCGCGTGCCAGGTTCAACCGGCTGAGTAATGTCAACCGATTTGCCATCGGTATCAGCTTCTGAACCCAGGCTGCACACAGTCATTTGAAAATTCAATCCCCGCCCGGGTCTGAGGACCAGTGCGGGGATTTTTTTTCGTAAACCTTGCGAAGGTTTCAAACCTTTGCAAGGTTGAGCACAAAAACACAGGAATACCCCATGAACACCATCGAAAAAGCCCGGGAAAAACTCTCGGAAGTCTTCGGCTTTTCCGATTTTCGGCCCGGTCAGCAGGCGATTCTCGAGGCGGTTTTGGCCGGCCAGGATGTGCTGGCGATCATGCCGACCGGCGGCGGGAAATCCCTGTGTTACCAGCTCCCGGCTCTGCTCACAGAGGGCGTGACCGTTGTGGTGTCACCGCTGATTTCACTGATGAAAGACCAGGTCGATTCCCTCGTGGCCCTCGGTGTCCCGGCGACGTTCATCAACTCCAGCCTTGGTGAGAGCGAGATGCAGAACAGGCTGGCTGCGCTTTCGGCGGCCGAGTACAGGCTGGTTTTTGTGGCACCGGAGCGTTTTGCCTCCACGCGTTTCATGGATCGCCTGTCAGCCCTGCGGATATCGCTTTTTGCGGTCGATGAAGCGCACTGCATCTCCCAGTGGGGGCACGATTTCCGTCCGGCATACACCCGGCTGCGCCGTGTGCGCGAACGCCTCGCCGGCGTGCAGACCATCGCCCTGACGGCGACCGCGACCCGCCGGGTTCAGCAGGATATTCTCACACAGCTCGGCATGGAGCAGGCGCAGGTTTTTATCGCCGGTTTCGACCGCCCGAACCTGTTTCTCAAAGTCGATCGGATTCAGGATCGCATGGAAGGGGTGATCAATTATATTCAACAACAACAGGGCATGGGCATCGTCTATGCCGGTACGCGCAAAAATGTCGAGCAGGTGAGCGAATCCCTGAAAATGGCCGGTATCGCCGCATTGCCGTACCATGCCGGGCTGGCTGACGCGGTGCGCAAAAAAGTGCAGGATGATTTCATCCACGAGCGCACGCGCGTGATCGTGGCGACCAACGCCTTTGGCATGGGCATCGACAAGCCGAACATCCGCTTTGTGTTGCATTTTCAGATGCCGGGTTCGATCGAGGCCTATTACCAGGAAGCCGGGCGTGCCGGCCGCGATGGCGACCCTGCGGACTGCATCCTGTTTTACAGCCCGGAAGATCGTTTCCTGCGCGAGCGGCTGATCGAGCTCAGCAATCCCGGGCTGGATATCGTGCTGGAAACCTGGGCGCAGCTCGAGGCCCTGCGCGAAGACGCCATCTCACCGATCGCGGTCACAGCCGAAGAGCTGGCTTTTCGTTTTGAAAAAGAAGTGCATCCGCGCTTTATCGAGTCAGCGCTGAAGTTTCTGGTTCAGACCGGATATCTCGCCTACATTACCGGTTCCCGGCAGGAGCTTTTGCTCGGCCGTCCGGCTGAGGGCAGCGCCGAAGCCCTGCCCGGCGAGGCGGATTTTATCGAGCAGCTCACCAGCCTGTTTGACGCGCAGGCGCAGTGGATTCGAACCAGCAGCAGTGAGCTGGCCGCCCGGTTTGAAACCGAGCCGAGGCGCATCGCAGCTCTGCTGCTCGCTCTGCAACAAAAAGGCCTGTGCCAGGTACACGGCCCGTTTGAGCGGCGCGGATATATTTTATTGAAAAAGGCTGCACCGGCTACATGGAAACGCCACTTGCATGAGCGCCGCTCAGATGCCATGAGCCGGCTCGACGATATGGTGAACTATTGCCAGGCCAGTGATTGCCGGCATGCGTTTTTCGTGCGCTATTTCGGCGAGCAGGTGCTACACGAAAGCTGCGAAGCCTGTGATAACTGCACGCGCGAGCTTATCGCCTCCAGGGAAAATACCGTGCTGGCGCAGAAGGTGCTCAGTTGTGTGGTGCGCATGCGGGAAAATTTCGGCATCACGGCAGTGGCCGAGGTGCTGCACGGCAGTCGCAGCAAGCGGGCATTGCGTTTTCGGCAGTTGCCGACCTATGGCCTGCTTTCCGGCACCGGACTGGACACCCTCAAACAGCACATACGCGCTATCCAGTCGGCAGGGTATCTCATGCTGACGCCGGGCGAGTATCCGGTGCTGAAAGTGACCGAAAAGGGCTGGCAGGTGCTGCGCGGCCAGGCAGAAGCCCACTTGCCCAAACTCAGCGAGGAGAAAAAACGCCGCGCTCACTTTGCAGATGATACGCGCGTCGATGCACAGCTTTTTGACGAGTTGCGCCGTGTCCGCCTGCGCCTCGCCCGCGGACGGGATGTTCCGCCTTATGTGATCTTCCCGGATCGAACCCTGCGCGAGATGGCGACTTTTTTCCCGACCACAGACGCTGATTTTCGTAATATCGCCGGTGTCGGGGAAGTCAAAATGCAGACTTTCGTGCCGCATTTCCAGCGCGCCATCAAGGCCTACCTGGCCCGCCATCGCCGCGAAGCAGGTGAGCCGCCGGCCGGCCCGATGTTCGACGAATAGATCTGCACCTGTTTCGCCGCAGTTCTGCGCCTGTGTTTTCGGCTATCGTGTGACACACGCCGATACGCCAATTTGTGATGTAATCAGCACTACCACCCGAAACCGGTACATTTTGGAGATGATGGAGGAAATCTCGCGTGAAACGATTTATTTTTTTTCTGATCAGCTTATTTTTTTCGATACAGCCAGGTTTTGTCAGTAGTCATTTAGCAGCGGAGAAAGAAGAGAGTACCGTCAAAAAACAGTTGAAGAGCGGCTTGAACGTTACCCAGGTCAGCTACCGCAACTGGTCAGCCGGGGGAGAAGATGCCCTGTCCTGGACTGCGCGTGTCGATGGTCTGTTCGAGCAGACGCGCAACAAGTTTTTTCATCGCTGGCGTGTGGAGCTCGAGTTCGGCCAGGTTCGGCAGGACGATGAATCACCCCGGGTTTCGGCCAATAAAATCCACTTTGACTGCATGCTGGCGTGGAAAGTGGGCATTCTCGTCAATCCATTTTTATCGCTGCGCATGGATACGCAGATGACACGTGCATACGATTATGATAAGCAGCCCCGCGTTGCCAAAGCTGATTTCCTCGACCCGGTGATCCTGCAGCAAAGCGCGGGCATCGGTTTTAATCCGGTCAAGAGCACGAAAACACGTTTTGGCGTCGGCCTGAAGGAAACGCGCACAGAGGAATTTACCGTGTACAGCGATAATCCATCGACAGCCGGGGTTGAAAAACTGAAGATCGAGACCGGCATCGATCACACCACCGAGATCAACAAAAAATTCAACGAAAATCTCACGTTGAAATCGCGGCTTGAGCTGTTTACGTCTTTTGAAAATTTCAGTACAGTCGATGTGCGCTGGCAGAATGACCTGCAGGCCAAGGTTGCGCGCTACGTGGCTGTGAATATCCGCACCAATTATCTCTATGACAAGGATGTGACCACGAAAAGTCAGTTCATGAATGCCATCACCGTGGGGCTGACGTATGACTTTTTTGAATGATCCACAGGCGAATACCCGCCACATGAGCATGTTGTTTTACGAGGACAGAGCATGAGAATGAAAGCTGTGGGGCAGGGGGCCGTGCTTTTTTTTCTGGTCGTGCTGCAGGCCTGCACGGCGCCGGTGCGCAGGCCAGACAGGGGACCGGCGCCTGCTGATACTCAGCCCCTGATCAGCGTCGGCCTGATGCAGAATCAGGATGTGATCCGTTTTATGGTCAGTGGCAGGTTCAGTATTTTTGATGCCAGCGGGAAATTCATTGCCCGTGGGCTGAAGGGCTATTCGTGGCAGGCTCAGGTATTGGAGCGCCGCGAAGCTGCTGTGGAATATCGGTTGCGCTATGCCACGGTGTCTTCTCCCGGAGAGGCGGAGAAAAAACTATACGAGCTTTCCCGTCTTGGCCTGCGCGCTGAAGTGCGGCCGCGGCGGCAGGAAAAAGTGAGCTTTGCCTCCAATCGGGGGCAGGCGTACGATGTCGTGTTGTGGGAAATTTTCTCCACGCAGAAGGCAGCGGAAAAACGCAGCCGGGAGCTGTCCCCGAGGGTGCACGTGCATGTTTTCGAGCGCGTGCTGAAGCCGGCGGGTGGTGCCATCCTGATTTCCAGCCAGGAGACACGAAAAACCTTCCGGGTGCCGGACGGAGCGCGCATCGTCACGGAACGTTTTGCGCTTTTTGATGTCCCGGTTGGTGAGGGCTATCACTGGGAAAACAGGGAAGACCGTGTCTATCGCGGCAGCCTGGTTTTTTTGATCACCAGCAGCAAAAAGCTGACAGCCGTCAACCTCGTACCCCTGGAGGATTATATCCGCGGTGTCGTGCCTTCGGAAATGCGTTATGACTTTCCGCTGGAGGCACTCAAAGCCCAGGCGATCGCAGCCCGCGGGCAGGTGCTCGCTCGTCTCGGGGAGAAGCATGCAGGAGATGGCTTTGACATTTGCGCCACTGTACACTGCCAGGTTTACAGCGGCTTGAGCCGGGAAACCGAGAGCACCAACCGGGCTGTCGATGAGACGGCTGCTCTGGTGATGCGTGTGAACGGAGAGCTGGCGGAGATGGCCTACAGCGGCAACTGTGGCGGGCACACGGAAAACAATGAGGCTGTCTGGAACGGCGCACCGAAATCTCACCTGCGCGGGCGTTTTGACGGCCGCGGGGCGGCAGACCTTATCGGAACGGCACTGCAGGACGATCAACAGGTGCTGCGGCGCTGGGTGAACACGAGACCAAAACTGTTCTGCAACACCGTCGATCGTGATGTCCCGGATGCGCTCGGGTACACGCGCAAATATTTTCGCTGGCAACAGACCGTGTCGCGCACAGAGCTCGAAAAGTACATTGAACAGGCCACAGGCGAGCGCATCGGCACGCTGTATGACCTCATACCCCTCGAGCGCGGTGTTTCCGGCCGTATCAGCTCATTGAAGATCGTTGGCAGCGCCGGCACAGTTATCGTCGAGCGCGAGCTGAACGTGCGCAAGGCCCTGAGCCCGACGACGCTGTACAGCGCCTGTATCATTATCGACAAAGAAACCGGCGCAGATGGTATCCCGCAGCGTTTTATTTTTACCGGTGCAGGCTGGGGACACGGCGTTGGCATGTGTCAGACCGGTGCTGCGGTGATGGCGCTGGAAGGGTACACCAGCACGGAAATATTGCAGCACTACTATCGCGGGGTCGAGCTCAGCAAGGCCTACTGAGGCATTTTGGAAAAAAGTTTCTTGCCGTGGTATCCCGGGGGGCGATTCGCAGGTACGATAAATCATGCCCACGGCAATGTGAGCGGGTGAAAAGGAGATGACTGAAGCAAGAAGGGGTTCAACGAACGGATACATCGGCATTTTTGAAACAGATACTGTATATGAGGATGGCAACGGAAAGCCGGGGAAAACCCCTGATTTCCC
>DRLW01000479.1 GCA_011375275.1 Bacteroidota bacterium | reverse complement strand
TTTTTGAATTTTTCAGGTTGAATTTGATATGGTAAACCAACAGGCCGAATATAAGGGAAGAGTACCCGGGGGGCTTGAAAAAGAATCACAGGAATCCATCATCCGCAGGGCGCAGGATGGCGATGAGCTGGCGTACAAGGAACTGTATACGCGTTTCTGCCGGGTTGTCTATACATTGTCCTACCAGATGGTCGGCAACCATACGGACGCAGATGAGATCGTGCAGGAGACCTTCATCCGTGTTTTTAAAAATTTGCACCGGCTGCGCAACAGCAATTCGTTTACCTCATGGTTATACCAGATCACGATAAACCTGAGCATCGATTATCGCAAGGCGCGCACGCGCCGGCGCATGTTGCCGCTGGATGATAACCCCGACAGCTTTTCCATGTACGAGCTGGCGACCAGTAAGCGGGTGCGCAATCCCGGACAGATTCTGGCCAACAAGGAGCTTCTGAAACAAATCAATGAGTGTATCGATGATCTGCCTGCACAGCAGAAGGCGGTGATCATCATGCACGAGGTCGAAGGCTTGTCGAAAAAGGTGATTTCTGAAATTCTCAACTGTTCGCTTGTCACGGTTCGCACCAATTTACACCATGCCCGAAAAAAGATGCGCAAGGTTTTGTCCCGATATATTGAAGATTAGGAGATTTTACGATGGAATGTCATGAGATGCGAAAATATATCCCGGATTACATCGATTGTGAGCTGCCGCTCTCGCTCAAACAGCTCGTCGATGAACATACTGCTGAGTGCCTCGAGTGCCGCAACGAAATAACGGCTTATCAAAAAACCCGCACACTGCTGCAGTTGCGCAGTGTACCTGATCCCGGTGACAGCTACTGGGAAACGACCTGGGAGGCGATCAAAAAACAGGTGCCGGCGCGTGTTGTTGCCCTTGCAGAGCCCGGACAGGCGCCTGCTGTTCCTGAAAATCATGAACCTGTCTGGATGCGTACCCTGTCGTGGATTGCTGGCGTGGCCGCAGTTCTGCTGCTTTCTGTTTCCGCGTGGAACTGGTACCATTCGTCCGGCAACCGCGACGTGGAAGTCTTCGAATCCCGGATCGTGCTCGAACCCGAATGGGGTACGGCCATCGACGGGGCGCAGTTTATTTCCCAGGTTAATCCCGGGCACCCTGAAGCCCAGTTTGCCGCGTGGAGCCGTGCTGCTCTCGGCAGCGTGGAACCGATCGCTGCAGGCGCGGCCCTGATGCGCGTGGAGGCGTTCTCTGAATGAGCCGTTTGTATCGGTTGTTTCTTCCACTTCTTTTTCTTTTTGCCTGCCAGAAAAACGATGAGGGCATCCTGCTGACCTTTAAATATCAGCCCGGTCAGCAGTATCGCTACCTGATGACCGATGAGGTCGAGAAGGAGGTCGCCGTTGCCGGGGAAGATACGGTAACCATCGGGCGCAGCGCTCAGCAGAGCATGCTCATCCGCGTCGTCGATCAGGATTCCAGCACCGGATATTATACCATCGAAGTTGAGATGACCGTGGTCGCGGACAGCATCTACTATCCGGAAAACTATCCCCAACACAAACGCAAGAAAAACGCGCTGGGCAAACGCTCGGTTTATACGCTGGTTATGGATGAAGCCGGCGAGCTGCACGACGTCCGGGGAGAAAACGAGCGCAGGCGAATCTATTACGAAGAAAACTACAAACACAACCGCCCTGTCTTTCCGAGAAAGAAAATTTCCCCGGGGTATGAATGGAAAAAAAACGTCTTCATCGATATCGGTGAGGATGAACCGTTGTGTGCGAAAACCACCTATCGTTTTGAAGGATTCGAGACGGTACAGAATATCCGCAGCGCAGTGATCTCTTTTTCCAGTGTTCTCGAGTACGACTGGGACCTGACGTCCACGCCGTACAACACGCACGGATACAAAAGCTGGAAATACCAAAACAAAAGCACCAGTGAAGGAACGATATACTTCTCACCGGAGTTGGGTATCATGGTGCACAAAAAGAATCTGCTCACATTCAGCTCGTTCAGCGATATCCTCGACAAAGACGGCAAGCGCATGCAAAAAGCCAGTCAGACCGTAGATATCGAAACCACGCGTCTGCTGCTCGAGCCGGATGCGCTCAGCGAACAGTAGGAAACACGATGCTGTCTGACTGGTATCAGAGTAGTTCTTGCAATTTTTTCATATACTGAGTCCGTGTTTTGTTTGCATCCCGAAAGATTTCGCAGTAGATTTCATTTTTTATCCCGATTTTTTCCAATCACCGCTTCACGCCGGGAAAAACGGGATAACTGAAAAATTCCGTTCAGTGCAGTATCTCTTTGTCGTACCTTTTCAGGAGATATGAATTTTTCAGGTTATGATCACCTGGTTCCTGCTTTTGGAAAACAGGTACTCTGCTGCGGCCAGCCGCCTGAACCCTGTTCGTTGCACACACCCACTATTATTTGACATTGTCATCAGGTCCTGAACTTCATGCGCACGATTTCAGCCTTCCTTTTCCCGAGCCCGGCATTTGCACAAAACCGGAGATCACTCTCTCCTGCGGTTGTTCTGTGTCTCGTTGTCCTCACAGCAGGCACCGCCCGTGCTCAGAATGTCGAAGCCGGCAAAAGCGCATTTTTTAAAGGGAACTATGAGCAGGCGATCACAGCCCTGACCAGCCCGCGGCCTTCTGTGCTGTCGCTGCTCTGGCTTTCGCGGACGTACCAGGCAAAGGGTGAGCTGAAAATGGCGGCAAAGGTGCTCACAAGTGTGAGCAACTGGGTAGAGTTTGCGCCTTTGCTGAACCGGATGGGAGAGGTCGAGCTGGCCCTGGGGAATTACGACAAAGCGCGTACGTTTTTCACCCGTGCTCTGGCAAAGAGCCGGAATCTGCTCGACGCGACGCTCAATCTCGCGGAGCTGGATGCGCTTTTCGGCAGAAAGGAAAATGCCCGCCGTTCCGCGCAACAGGTGATCGAGCTGTTCCGGGAGACACCCTATCCTGATGCCCGGCTGACCTACCTCACTGCGCGAGCCTGCGTTCTCGTCAATCGTATCGATGATGCCAACGATCTGTTCTTCGATGCCGTGAAACTCAAGCCCGAAGACTGGCGCTTTTATATCGCATGGGGCAATCTTTTTCTGGATAAATACAATGCTGAAGAAGCGATATCCATCTTCGAAGATGCCTTGCGGCAGAACAAAAATGCACTAGCTGCGCATCTCGGTCTGGCGCGCGCTTATGCCCAGAAAGATATGGGCCGTGCTCTGGCGATCATCGAAAAACTGCTGGATGATTATGAGAAAAATCCTGAGGTGTTGGTCGCCGCGGCCCGGTTGTTTTCCATGACCGAAAGCCTCGACTCTGCCCGGGAGACGATAGAGCGCGCCCTCAAAATCGTGCCCGGCAATCTGCATGCGCTGACCGTTGCAGCCGAAATCGCTCTGCTGCAGAAAAATGAGGGCCGTTTTCGCAAGATCGAAGGCAAGATCATGCGCATCAACCCGGCCTTCAGCACGGTGTACACGCGGGCCGGAGAAACCCTGGCCCGCCGCTATCTGTTTCGGGAAGCGATCGGATATTTTGAAAAAGCCGTGCGATTGAACCCTGATGATGCTGCTGCCCTTTCCGGGCTGGGGACAGCGCGTTCGCGTCTGGCCATGCTGGAACCTGCGCGCCAGGCGTTGGAAAAAGCCTTTGCTCTCGACCCCTATAACCTGTACACCGGCAATCTGCTCAAACTCTTCGACAGCTATGTCGATTACGACACCATCCAGACCGAGCATTTTCTCATTCGTCTGCACGAGAGCGACCGCGATGTTATCGGCCCCTATGCTGCGGAGCTGGCTGAAAAAGCCTGGCAAGCCATCGTCCCGCGCTACGGATTGCAGATGCAGCAAAAGGTGACGCTGGAAATTTTCCCGAAGCATGACGATTTTGCTGTTCGTTGTTTTGGCCTGCCGGGTGCTGAATATTTTCTCGGTATTTGTTTCGGCCCGCTGATCACGATGAATTCTCCGCGAGCACGGCCGTTCGGGACTTTTAACTGGATGGAAACCCTGTGGCACGAGTTCGCCCATGTCGTGCATCTGACTCTGACCAATAACCGCGTGCCGCGCTGGCTGGCAGAGGGGATTTCCGTTTATGAAGCCGCGCGCGCGAACCCGGCCTGGGCAATGAACCACCAGGTGATGATGATCGAAGCGCTGCAGAAAGATGAGCTCATCCCTTTGCTGGAGCTGGACCGCAATTTCACCGGCGATCCGCGGCGGGTGACGTTCTCCTACTATCAGTCCTCGCTGATCACTGAATATGTCGTCGAACACTATGGCATGAAGACCCTGATCGCTCTGCTGCAGCAATTTCGGCAGGACCGGGATACGCAGGAAGCGCTAAAGCGAGTACTCAATCTCAATGCAGAAAAGTTTGACAGCCGTTTCGCCCGTTATCTGCGCTCCCGGTTTCTGCCTGACTCTGTTGTGCTCAACTTCGACTCCAAAGATATCCCTGAGCAGCCTGAAGAACAGGTCGCTTATTTCCGCCGACGTATCGCTGCTGAACCGGCGGATTTTTATGCAACCCTGCGTTTGGGTATCATGCTGATCGATGATGATCAGCTCGACGAGGGCATCCGGCTGCTGGAAAGAGCCGCGCAGTTGTATCCCGACTACCGGGAGCAGGATAATCCCTGGCGTGCTCTGGCGCGTGCCTATGCCCGCAAAGGTGATGACCGCCGATCAGCGCTCATGCTGCGCGAGGTACTGAAACGCGACGCCAAGAGCGATGCTGCCGCCCTCAAGCTGGAAGAGCTGGCGCGAAAACTCGGTGAGCCCGAATGGCAGGAGCAGGCCCTGCTCGTCGCCATGCAGATCAACCCATACCGGGCGGAGTTGCACCGCAGGCTGGGAGACCTTTATCTGCAAAAAAACGAACCAGCGGCTGCCCTGCGCGAGTACCGTATCGAACTGGCTCTTAATCCAACAGACAAGGCTGGTGTGCATTGCCGGGTAGCCGATGCCGCCTTGCGCCTCGGAAGGAAAGATCAGGCCCGGCGGCATGCACTCAAGGCGCTGGAAATCGCTCCGATGTTTGACCGCGCACAGAATATCCTGCTGCGCACGGCGCGCTGATGGCCGGTCTGTTGCAAACGATGATGTTGCAAAGTACTAACACCGGGGGATGGATCGTTTGAACGTGCCGATAGACTTTTTGCAAGGAATTCTGAATAGATGATCTTTTCAAAACGACATCTCTCTCTCATGCTCTGCGGCGTTTCTCTGCTGCTGGCGGTTCAGGCGCCGGCGCAGTCTAAAACCCGCTATCTGAATCTGAAAGATACGTTTACCTTCGTCCGCATCAAATGGCTGCCCAAACGCGATGTTTACGGCATCCCGTATTACCAGCATCCGGTGCCGCCCTGGGCGCATGATTATCCTGTTGCTGAGCGCAACATGTACCAGATCATCGATTATTTTACAGATATCAACAGCACGGGCGAGCCCCTCGTTCTCACCCTGAAGGATGAGGATATCTACGATTTTCCCATCATCTATATCTGCGAAATCGGTGTGTGGGAGCCGGATGAAGATGAAACAAAGCGGCTGCGCGAATATCTGCAGCGGGGCGGATTCATGATCGTCGATGATTTCCGCAGCAGGCCGGAGCTGGCTAATTTCATCAGCCAGATGAAAAAGATCGTTCCGGAATATACGTACCGCAAGCTGGATGAGCGACATCCGCTGTTCAACTGTTATTTTCAAATCAAAAAATTGCCGCGGATGAGCTCTCCCTATGTTCGTGATGGGTATCTCCCGGTTTACTACGGCTGGTTTGACCCTGAAGGCCGGATGGCAGCGATAGTCAATTACAACAACGATGTCGGCGACGGCTGGGAGTGGCCGGACGATCTGACCTCTTTTTCCCGCGAGGCCTTTCAGCTCGGCATCAACTATATCATTTATTCCATGACCCACTGAACGATGAAACGACGCATCAGACAGGTAGTACTCGTTTTCGCGCTGGTTTCCGTGGCAGGCACAACCCTGCGTGCGCAGGAAGTCTCGCCGGATTTTTTTACCTTTGTGCGCATCAAATACAGCATGGGAGATTATGCCCTTGGTTTCATGATGCGCTACGGCGGTATCGAGAGCTGGCAGGTGGACTATCCCAGTGCTGAGGAGCATCTGCTGCGCGCTCTCCGGCATACGACACGGCTCCCCGTCGCCGAGAATGCTGTATCCCTGTCCCTCACGGATGAGGCGCTCTTCGACTATGCCTTTGCCTACATCGTCGAAGTCGGTTTTCTGCAGATGAAAGATGAGGAAGCCAAACAATTGCGCGAATGGCTGTTGCGCGGCGGCTTCCTGATGATCGATGATTTTCACGGCCAGAGAGAGTGGCAGAACTTCGTTACCGAGTTTGCCAAGGTGTTTCCCGAGCGGCAGATTATCGACATCCCGCCGTCGCATCCGCTCTTTCATTGTTATTATGATTTTGATTCCTTTCCCCAGGTGCCGGGGCTGGCCAGTCTTTATGTCGGCATGACCTATGAAAAGGGCGGCCGCATTCCTCATTGCCGCGGCATTTTCGACGACGATGGCAGGTTGATGGTGCTGATCAATCACAACGTCGATCTCGGCGATAGCTGGGAGCATGCGGATGATTATAAATATGACGCAAAATATTCCCGCCTCGGGTACAAACTGGGCATCAACTATATCATTTATGCGCTGACTCACTGAACACAACGGAATATTCAGGAAGGATACCATGCAAGAAACGCGAGAAGCAGACGCTCTGACAGACGACCAGATCATCGAAAAGCTGCAGACCGGGAAAAAAGCCATCGTCAAGGAGCTGCGCAAGATCATCATCGGACAGGATCAGGTGATCGAAGAGGTGATGATCGCCCTGTTTACCGGCGGCCACTGTCTGATCACCGGCGTGCCCGGGCTGGCCAAAACGCTGCTGGTGCGCACTCTTTCACGCATACTCGATCTGAAATTCAAACGCATACAGTTTACACCGGATCTGATGCCGGCAGATATTACCGGGATCGATGTTATCGAAGAAGACCGGTCCACGGGTAAGCGGGTGATGAAATTCATCCCCGGCCCGCTGTTTGCCAATATCATCCTTGCCGACGAAATCAACCGTACTCCGCCGAAAACCCAGTCAGCCCTGCTCGAAGCCATGCAGGAGCACCGCGTCACCACCGGCGGCAAAACCTATCTGCTCGAACAGCCGTTTTTTGTGCTCGCCACCCAGAACCCGATCGAGCTCGAAGGTACCTATCCCTTGCCCGAGGCACAGCTCGACCGTTTCATGTTCAATGTCGTGATGGATTACTTGCCCGAGGACGAGGAGGTGAAAGTCGTCACCAGCACGACCTCGAACTATGGCCCGGATTTGTCCCGCATCGTGACCGGCAAAGATATCATCGAGTTTCACCGCCTGATCCGGAATGTGCCGGTGGCGGAAGACGTTGCGCGCTATGCCGTACGGCTGGTGGCGGCGAGCAGGCCGACGTCAGAAACAGCGCCGGATTTCGTCAAAAAATGGGTGAGCTGGGGCGCCGGCCTGCGCGCGTCGCAGTACATCATTCTCGGCAGCAAAGCACGCGCTTTGATGCAGGGACGCTTCAACGTTTCGCTGGTCGATATCCAGACTCTGGCGCGGCCTGTACTGCGCCACCGCATCCTGACGAACTTCTATGCTGAATCGGAAAAGATCAAATCCGAACATATCATCGACAAGCTGTTGGAGACGATTCCCAAGCCCAGGGGCGTCGCCTGAAAAGCGCGGTACAGAGGAATGAGGCAGCTCCGGGCCGAGGGAAGAACCGAAGCAGTGGTATCCGGTCCGGCTTGAGGATGCATGATCACACTATTTCAAAGCTTGTTCGGCAGAATTTGAGAGTTTCAGGTTAACCACAGAAATCAAACCCGACCATGAACGAAACGTTGCGCTTTATCGACCCGAATATTCTCGCTTCCATCACCAGTATGGAGCTGCGCGCCCGTGCAGTCGTGGAGGGTTTCCTCTCCGGGTTGCATAAAAGCCCGTTCAAAGGCTTCAGTGTCGAGTTTGCGGAATACCGTCTGTACACGCCCGGCGATGATCCGCGTCACATCGACTGGAAGGTTTACGCGCGCACGGACCGGTTTTATGTCAAGGAGTTCGAGGAAGAGACCAATCTGGCCTGCCACCTGCTGCTCGATTTGTCCCGCTCCATGACCTACTCATCCGGTGGGCTGCGCAAGCTGGACTATGCCGGCTATCTCGCTGCTTCCCTCGCCTATCTCATGGCGCGCCAGCGTGATGCTGTCGGTTTGTTCACTTTTGGCGATGAGATCGTCGATTATGTCCCGGCCAAAGTGCGTACCGGGCATCTGCACACGGTTTTGAATACACTTTCCGCAATACAGCCGGTGCAACGCACAGACCTGGGCAAACCCCTGCATACGCTGGCCGAAGCGCTGCAGAAAAAAGGCATGCTGATTCTCATCTCCGACCTGCTCGACGATCCGGAAAAGATCATCGAGTCGCTTGAGCATTTTCGTTTCCTCGGACATGATGTGCTGGTTTTTCATGTGCTGGACCCGGCCGAACTGACGTTTCCTTTTCATTCCACGACGCGTTTTGTCGGTCTGGAAGACGAAGGCTCGCTCATGGCAGTACCGGAAAATGTGCGCGCAGCCTATCTCGAACGGCTGAAAGCGCATATCAGACGCCTGCGTTCGGGCTGCGGTGTCAATCATATCGACTACACGGTTCTGGATACCTCAAAACCACTGGATTTTGCTCTGCAGGCATGGCTTGCGACGCGGGCAGGAAAGATGTAAAGCGACGATATGGATTTTATCAACCCGACATTTCTCGGCATCGCAGCGATCGGAGCAACCCTGCCGATCCTGATCCATCTCATCTGGCGCAACAAAACGGTGCGGATAGATTTTGCTGCCATGCGTTTTTTGCTCAACCAGCACAAGCCGATGACACGCTGGCTGCGTTTGAAGCAGTTGCTGTTGCTGCTGCTGCGCGTGCTGGCTCTGGCCATGCTGGGTTTTGCTTTTGCGCGCCCGTGGCTGCCCTCGCGTTCCGATATGGTGCTGTGGAAAAAAGGCAACCGTGAAGTCGGCATCATTTATGATATCAGCGCCAGCATGCGTGCCGGGAATAATCGTTCCGGAAGCGTGCGCGCTTTGCGCTCCGTTCTTTCAGGCATGAAAAACGGCGATGTGGTTTCCGTCTATCTCAATGGCGCTCCGGAGCCGCTGCTCATCGATCGCGAGCCCTGGTCTGCAGACCTGCTGCGCGATATCGTCTCACGGGCGAAGCCGACGCAACGTTCCGGCAATCTCATCGCCGGGCTGCGCCTGCTCGACGATCAGCTCGTCACCTCTGAGTTGGCACAGCGGGAAATTTATATCATCTCTGATTTTCAAAAAAACAACTGGCCGGTGGAAAACCTGAGGCTCGAGCTGCACAGCAAGGCGGCGCTGCACCTCCTGCCTGTGCGCGATGAACCGTGGAAGAATGTTGCCATCACGGGCATTGCCCTGCCGCAACGCAACAGCCGCACCTGGAGCTGCCGCATCCGCAACGACAGCCCGGAGGATATCCGGCGAGTCACCATCAGCCTGTATGTCGATGGCAGGCGAGCAGCCAGAAAGCAGCTCGTTTTTGAGCCGGACGAAACGACCAAACTGGTGCGGTTCAGCGGCATCAGCATGCGGCCGGGGCAGAACCAGACCGGTTACTTCTCCATCACCGCACCGGGTGATGAATTTGAGCCGGATGATAAACGCTATTTCGTCCTGCGCCGCGATCGTTCGGTATCCGTACTGCTGGTCAACGGGGAAAAAAGCGCCGGCGCCGGTGATGAACTTTTTTTTGCACGGCGCGCCTTCGCGACCAGCAGCAGTGACTTTCGCCTGCAGGAAACAACGCCCGAAACCGTGCAGCCGGCACGTTTCCGGGCCTATGATGTGGTGATTCTGGCCAATGTCAAGGGCATGAACAGCCGGAAAATGAATGCTCTGCGCGCCTTTGTTGAAAATGGCGGCGGGCTGTTCATCGCACCGGGCGATCGCGTTGATGCAGCATTGTTCAACAAGTTTTTCGCCGGGCTCTCGCCGCTGCTTCTGCGCAAAAAGGCTGAAGAAAATATCGACCTGGCCCGCGGCCATGCGGTTTTGGTGCAGGATTTCAGCCATCCTGTCATCGAGACGATTTCAGCCCCCGGAAGCCCCGGCATGGGCGCGGCGCGGGTGTATCAGTACTGGCAGGGCACGGCACAGCCCGGGGCACAGATGGTCGCGGTTCTCGATGGCGACCATGATCCGGCGCTTGCGTTTAAAAATGTCGGCCGGGGCAAAGTGGCTCTGCTGACTTTTCCGCTGGATGTGGAATGGTCGAATCTGCCGCTGAAACCGAGCTACCTGCCGTTGCTGCTCAGCATCAGCCAGTGGCTCAAACCGGCCCGCGATGCCGCTGATGCCCTGCGTGTCGGCGAACCGATTTTCCTCCCGCGCGTTTCGGGCCGGAATGAGCGCGTTGTGCTCACCCTGCCCGATGAGAGTACAGAGCGCATGCGCGGTGATGATGAACTTTTTACCGCGACCGAGCAGGCGGGAATCTACACCCTCCGTTTTGCTGGCAGAACGCGGCATTTTGCTGTGAATATACACCCCGGAGAAGGGCAGCCTGATTTTTTCACCCCTTCGGATTTTAATGCACTGGTGCAGACCCATGCAGAGGTGCGCGTGCAGGGCGAAGTGTTGCAGGCCGGCAGCCCCGGGGGCATGGAGGCGGAAAGCCGGCAGAAACTCTGGCGTATCGTGCTCATGCTGCTGATCGCTCTGCTGCTGGCAGAAGCGATTTGGGCTAATCGTGTTCCGCGCTGACAGGCGGCCAGAAGCGTCCGGCAATCCGGATGATCGCGTTCGATCGATTTTTACGGTGAATGTATGAATGAAAAGCAGGAATATCTCTACACAGCCATCCAGCACGCTCTGAAAAAGTGGCGGTTTGCCTTGCTGATGCGCGGCCTGGCGCTGACATTGTTCTCAGCCGTGCTTTTTTTCGGGTTATTCGTACTGGCCTCGGTTTTCTGGACGGAACTGCCGTGGCTTGTCCCTGCCGTGCTGGCAGCCGGAACAGCCGGCCTCGCTTATGTCGTGTTTCGTTTTATCCTGCGGCCGTGGCGCAGAAAAGTCACAGTGCAGCAGGTTGCCCGCAGCGTGGAAGAACGCAATCCGGCACTGGAGGACAGGCTGGTCACAGCTCTGCACTCGCAGCATTCCGGAGGGGGTATCAGCCGTGAATGGCTCGATCGTGTTATCGAAGATGCGCTGCAGCATGTGCGGGATATCGAGTTCGAAAAGCAGTTGCCTGTTCGCGGTGATCTGTTCTGGCGCAGCCTCTTCGGCGTTACTCTTGTGCTCCTGCTGGTGATTTTGTTCAACCGTGTCAACTGGCAGGGGCCGGTTAATCTGGTTCTGCAGTCCGGCTTTGTGCCGCCGCAGCCATTGCCTGCGCTATACGTTCAGCCCGGCAATACGAAAGTGCGTAAGGGCGGCAGCCTCGATATCACCGCAACGGTGAAAAATTTCGATGACCAGCGTGCTCTGCTCTATTTCAGCACCGATGACTCTACCTGGCAAACGGCCGAGCTGGAAGCGACAGGAGACCCGGGCAGTGATCTGCACTACCAGTTTCTCAGCGTCGAGACTCCGATGCGCTATTATCTGCGCGCCGGTGACCTGATTTCCGATATCTTCGTCGTCGATGTTTATGATGCACCCTCGGTGCAGCGCATCGATCTGACCTACCGTTTTCCGAAGGCAACCGGGCTGCCACGGCGTTTTGAGCGCGATGGTGGCGACATCTGGGCGCCGGCGGGCACGCGTGTGACGGTGAAAGTGCTGGTGCATAATCCTTTTGCACAAGCTCTGCTGATCGTCGGTGAGGGCAAACCGCGTGAAATGAAAATTCTCTCAGACAGCACGGCAGTCGCTTCTCTCGTGGTGCGCACGGATGGCTTCTATCGCATTCGTCTGATCAGCCCGGAGAAGCTGGATAACAGGCCGGAGCCTGAGTATTTCATCCGCGCTCTGAAAAATGCTGAACCAACCGTCACCCTCAAGCGGCCGGGCAGAGATGTGAAAGCAACGATGATCGAGGAGATTCCGGTCGTCGTCGATGTCGGGGATGATTTCGGCCTGCAGAGCGTCGAACTGGCCCTGACGGTGAACAGCCGGGATGAACAGATTTTCCCTTTTGAGAACATCAGGAAAGACCGGCGCACTTCTCTCAGTTTCGATACACAGACCTTGTCCACATTGATTCTGCTCGAAGACCTGCAGGTCGAGCCTGGTGATTTCGTTTCCTATTATGTTATGGCGCGGGATGTCGCTTCGCAGGAGCCGGCGTTGTCGGAGATTTTTTATATCGAGGTGATCAATTTCGAGCATATCTATCGCCAGGCGACCAGTCAGGCCGCACAGGGTGGTGGTGGCCAGAGTTCGATGTCGTTGCCGCAGAAAGATATCATCACCGCGACGACACGGCTTCTGCGGCGTAAAAAAGCGATACCTGCGGATGAGTATGAAGCCAACCTCGGCAATCTCGAGCAGGCACAGGCAGACGTACGGGAGACCATCGAGCGCATCGTTTCGCGGGCGCGCATGCGCAGCCGCTTTGTCCGCGATGCCTCCGGGCAGGTTATTCGCGAGCTGGAGATCGCAACCGAGGAGATGAAGAAAGCCGAGCCTCTCATCGGAGCGGATTCTCTGCAGCAGGCGCTGGTGCACGAACGGGCCGCTTATAACCGCCTGCTGCGTGCCGATGCCCTGGTACGCGAGCGTCAGATCGTCAACTCTCGCGGCAGCGGCCGCAGCGCAACCCCGCAGACGCAGGATGAACTCGCGCGTATGTTTCAGGACGAACTCGATAATATGAAGAGCAAGTACGAAACCCTGGAGCAACAGAGCCGCGAGCAGGCACAGCAGGAAATCAACGAAGCGTTGCGCAAAATTCAGGAGTTGGCCAAAAGACAGCAGCAGCTCAACAAGCAGAATGAACTGCTGGCGCAGCAGAAACTCTCTGAACAGGAAAAGAAGCGCCGTATCAAAAAACTGCAACGGCAGCAGGAACAGCTCAACCGAGATACGCAGAATATGATGCAGCGCCTGCAGGATAGCCTGAGCAAACAGAAAGACGCATCAGCCCGCGAGGCCATGGATGAATTGCGCAAAGCCAGCAGCTCGATGAATCGTGCGACCAACCGGTTGCGGCGTGAACAAACAGAGGGTGCTCTCGCTGCCGGACGCCAGGCGCGGGAGCGGCTGCGCAAAATTGAGAAGCAGTTGCAGCGTTCGCGCAACAATGCTCTGAAAAACGATCTCTCCAGCCTGAAGGATGAATTTGCCGAGCTGGGCGAGCAACAGAAGCGCTTGCAGGAGAAAACCCGGCGTCTGCAAAAGCGGCAACGCGAAGGCGACAGATCAGACAGCCTGCGCCAGGCAGTCAACGAACTGCGCCGGCAGCAGGATGCGCTGCGGAGCAAATTACAGTCATCCCTGCAGGAGCTGCAGAAGATCACGCGCAGGGAGCTGAGCGCTGGTTCTACAGCAAAAGACCGTGAACGGGAGGAGCAACTCGCCCGACTGCAGCGTGAAATAAAACGGCTGGGACTGGAAGGCAAAATGCGGCAGGCGAGCTCCGCGCTGCGCCAGCAGAACCTCGAAAAAGCCGGCCAGGTGCAGAAACGCGTTGCCGAAGCGCTGAACAAAGCCAACCGTGAGCTGGCTTCAGCCTCTGCGCAGCAAAATCTGTCGGACGAGGAAAAGCTGGAGATGGCCCTGGACCAGACGCGCTCGATTCGGGAGCAGATCGAACAGGCGCTCAACGAAAAGAGCGCTGGCAATGAACAGGGAGAACAGGGCAGTGATGAGTCTTCGAGTGCTGCTACCGGCCGCAGCACCCTGTCCCCGGAACAGATCAGCCGTTTGCGTGAGAACCTCTGGAAAAGCAAAGAAAAACTCGAAAAACTGCGCAAGATGCTGCCGGAAAACAGCAGCCTCGATAAACAGGGACGCCAGCTTATGAATGCACTGCAGGGTATTTTACGGCAGAACGCCGGCGGCAGCCCGCAGCGACTCGATGAAATCGAAGCTGGTTTGTTGCAGCGCTTGCTGAAAATCGAGGCAGAATTGGCCGCGCAACTGCAGATTTTATTGAATAAGGAATCCCTGCGCACGGTGCAGGATGAGCAGATTCCTGTGCGCTATCGCGAACTGGTCGAAGAGTACTACCGCTCCATCGCTGATGAGGGAAAAAAATAGGCCCGGGAGGCAGAAGCAGGACTCCTTTGAGCAGAATTTTACAGTTATCTTCTCGCAGCTCCGGGTATCCAGGTCACTCAGCAAACCGGGCCCGGCTCAGATGCCGGCATCAGTCATTCCGGCCAGGCGCAGCGCAGTGCCGGAATCTCATCTTTTCTGGCCCGTGCCTGAGTCGGGAAGATTCCGGTCTTCCCCTGCGGGGAAACCGGAATGACGGTTCTGATGCAGACACGTACTTTTGTCAGGCGGCCTGGTTGAAAAGATGTATCCGTACTGAGTAAAGTAGATAACCAGCGCTTTTGTGTGTGATGTGGAATCAGGTTGGGAGCGCGCGACACAACCACTACTAACCAAGTTGAATCATGTTTGAACTGTTGTTTAAATACAGCCCGGTCGTGTACCAGAACGGCTCTTTCAGTTTCCGCTATCTTCCGGCGGAGAGCGTGTATTTTGTGCTCATCCTTTTGCTGCTGGCAGCGGGGCTGATTTATGCTTTTCGCCGCACGATCGCTCCGGTGGCGCCCCGGCTGCGGATTTTTCTGATCTCGCTGCGTGTGCTCGTCTTCGTGTTGTTGCTGCTCATGCTGGCGGAACCCTATGTCCGCGTGACCACTGTGATCCCGAAGCGCAGCTCGGTGTTGATCCTCGTCGATAATTCAGCGAGCATGGGCTTGCGTGATGGCTCCGCTGGGATGTCACGCATCGCGACAGTGCAGAAGTGGCTCGGCGATGGTTCGAACGAAGGTGTCCTCTCCCGTTTGCGTGAAAATTTCAACGTCATGCTGTACGGTTTCGGCGAAACACTGCAGCCGTTGCAAGCGCCGCAAAAATTCGATGCCTCCGGTCATTTCACCAATCTTGCCGCTGCCTTGA
>DRLW01000478.1 GCA_011375275.1 Bacteroidota bacterium | reverse complement strand
CGAAAATACAGCGCCGTGGCACTGTCCAGCGCAACATGGGCACCCAGGGAAAAGGCCAGCTCAGCGTAACGATATGTAAAGGGTGTGAAAGTGCCGTCGCCAAAAATGACATCGTCATCTGCACGCGTTGTGGGATCGCCGAGGTCATAGCCGAACGCAACCGCCTCGCCCTGCTCATCGACGATGAGCTCGCCTGTTGAAGAATAGCGGTTCTCAGAATACAGATTTTCGACCTGCCCCTTAAACGTGCCGGTTTCATACCGTACTCCGCCGTCGAGGCGCAGCCGCTCGCTGAGGCGCACTTCATCTGTCGCATACAGGGCATTGACCAGGCCATCCATTTGAAAATTGGAGAAAAAACTGCCATAACGGGTAAAACCATCTTTGGTAAAGGCAACACCGCTGTCGAGGTCGATAAGATCCAGAGGGCGCGGCTGATCCGCAACTTCCACCAGCAGATTCTGCCAGAACCAGAACGGCCGGACAGAATAGGTGCTGTAATACAAGCCGATGGTCGCAGCGTGGTTGGCAAACGTTTTCGAGAGCTGGGCATTGTTGGCAAAGTTACTCATCGGCATGGTGACCGACCACCAGCCCACTTCCGCCACCAGACCGTTGTCGTTCAAATTCAACGGGTCATCGATGACCTCACCCGTGCCTGCATAGCGGTACTGCCAGTTCGTTATTCCGGCAATACTGTCTGCGAAGGTATCGATAAAAAAAGGATCGCTGAGAGAAAAAATAGCATTGAACTTCTGTTTGATCTGCGTGTAGCGAAAAGAATTGCGGAAAGACCAGTTGCCATCGTCGCCCAGGGCAGTCTCGCCGCCAAAGGCGATCAGCTCCGGATGCATGCCCTCATCCAGGGATTCTTCAAAATACCTGCCATTCGGCAGCACCAGGCCGATGGTGTTGGCATCTGCTGAGGTGAGGGTCCCGTAATTGGGATCAAAGCCCGGAATGCCGCGCGGGTTGCTTTTATCCTGCAAAGGAATCGGCTGGTAAAAAATATTGCTGTCATTGAGCAGCTTGCCGTGGAAGCGGATATAGCCCGCAGGCAGGAGACGCGTGAGGTTGAGCTTGAGCTGCCCGCCTTTGTTGGCCGGAAATCCGGGCCGGCGGATGCCCTCGTCATAGCGATAAAAACCGCCGGCATTGAAGCGCCAGTTCGTGCCGAGAGGGCCGCCGAAGTTAAAATCCGTCCGGTAGAGGTTATAATCCCCCACCGTCAACCTGACCGTGCCGGCCAGGGACTCGCCACCGGTTTTGCTGATAAAATTGATGATACCGCCCGGTGCATTACTCGCATAAATCGAACCGGTGCCGCCGCGCACCCCTTCGAGGGTACGCATGCTTTCATCAACGCGCAAAAAAATATCCGCGTTGGCAAACATCAGCTCACTGTTCTCAAACACCGGCAGCCCGTCTTCCTGGAGCGAGACATAGCGGTAGCTGCCATCCGAGGGCATGCCGCGGGCAAACAGATTGTTGCCGCCCTCGCCGCCGGAGCTTTCGACATAAAAACCGGGAATCGCCTTCAGCAGGTCGGCGGTGTTCTGGGGCGCGCGCGTGACGATCTCCTGCAAATTCACCGTGGTGACGGCTATGCTCGACTCGAGTTTGGTGCGGGGTGATTGAATACCGGTGACCACGATCGCTTCAAAGTTGAGAATATCGCGCTGCAGTTCGATGGCCAGAGAGAGGCTGTCCCTGCTGCTCAGCCGGATCGTGCGCTGGTAGGGTTTGTAACCGACAAATTCAGCGGTGAGGAGATAAGAACCGGGAGGAATTCGCTTGAGAACAAAACGGCCGTTTTCGTCGGATGTGGTGCCAAGCCCGGTGCCGGCGAGGTAAATATTCGCATTCCACAGGGGGCTGCCCTGCTCATCGACTACGGTCCCGATGATACACGGTGGTTCCGTCTCTGCCCTGCGGATAATCACGTAAGTGCGCGTGCCGACTTTTTCAAACGTCAAGGCGTACGGTTGCACCAGCCTGGCAAGGTCTTTTTTCAACCGGCCGGAGGGGCGAAAATTGGCAATCGCTTTCCTGCCGCGGATGAGCCCTTCCTCAAAGACGATATTGATATCATACGTTGCTTCCAGAAGATGAAAGGCGTGGCGGAGAAAAACCTGCTCCGTGCTATCCGGGAGGGTATGTGCCGGTGTTCTCTCCTGCGCCGCGACGGATACACAGAAGATCGCTCGCCACAGAAGAAAGACAACAAACAACAGGTGTCGTATCAAGGGGATCCTGCCCATCATAAGTTTGCCCTTGGCTGCAAACCGCATTTGTGCATCTTCAAGCTCAAAAATGTGAGCACTCCATCGCCTCACGGTGTTTCTGCGAGGTGATGCAGACACGACGCGCACGTTGGCCATGTGTTGTGTTACACAGGCGGCATTCACAAATTTAACCCTGAAAGAACATGCGCTATCTGACTGTCCGGTCTGCAAGATACACCCTGCAGCGATACGATGGTAGCTTTTTCAGACTACTGGAGTATGCCCCCTGTGATCGTGTCTCATTCCACCGCTCCAGTGATGGGATGCCGGAGATCGAAACCCCGGGCACTACTCGCCGTACCGCGACATTCATGTCGCGAAGAATGATACGTTCCGTTATTCAGAATGCTTTGGGGGATGGCTGAGACGCGACATGAATGTCGCATTACCTCCGGATGCGACCCACGGTGTCGGGGCGACTGGCGGGTCGCCCCGACGGGTTTCGTGCCTGTTATCATCGACAATAATTGCGTTGCCAAAAGGAAACGGTGTACATATCGATATTTGGGCGAAACGATTTTGTAACGCCGATTTCAAATCCACATATAATGGCGCCAATGGATGTGGGGATGATTTTTTGATATTTATTTTGTCGGCATTGTCGTTGTAGGGGTTCAAAATTTTGAATCCCTACGGAATTTTGCACCCATAAAACAGCATTACCCCTCGCGCAGGCGGGAAATCTCCTGTTCGAGCTTCTTCACCCGCTTGAGCAACTCCGGCGCTCTGCGCAGCGCTGCTTCCTCGCGCCGCGCCTGAAAATGCGGTTTGGCCGGATACCCTGATACAGTGATACCGGCAGGAATCGACTTGGTGACACCGGCCTGCGCGCCGAAAACCGAGCGGTCACCGACCTCGATATGGCCGACAAAGCCAACCTGCCCGGCGATGGTCACCTCGTTGCCGATACGCGTCGAGCCGGAAATCCCGGTCTGGGCCGCGATCACGGTATTTTCGCCGATGCGTACATTGTGGGCGACGTGAATGAGGTTGTCGAGCTTGGTGCCCCGGCAAATGCGTGTTTCGCCAAAAGTCCCCCGGTCGATAGCACAGTTGGCGCCGATCTCGACGCGCTCCTCCAGCACCACGCGGCCGATGTGCGGGATTTTATAGTAGCGAGTCCCATCTTTGACATAGCCAAAGCCATCAGAGCCGATGACCGTGCCGGACTGAACGATGACCTCCTCACCCAGCTCACAGTGATCGTGAATGGTAACGCGGTCTCCGATCTGGCAGCGTTCCGCGATGCGGGTATTTTCGTGGATGACTGTGTGGCTGCCGATGATCGTGCCAGCGGCGATCGTCACGCCGGCGTGAATCACGCTGAACGCCCCGATGCTGACCCCCCCGGCGACCTTAGCGCCATCAGCGATGACGGCAGAGGGATGGATTCCCGAATGGCGCGGTTCACCGACACCAAAAAGCTCGCGGGCGCAGCGCACAAAGGCGAGATAGGGATTTTCGACGCGGATGAGGCAACGGCCGGGTGCCTGCGGTGAGTCCGGCCGCACGAGCAGCACAGCGGCCGGAGATTTCTCCAGCCACTCATCAAAGGCGGGTTTGACGATAAAGGAAAGCTGCCCATCTGCGGCATTTTCAATCGGCGCGATACCAGAGACCGGCGTTTCGGGCTTTCCTTCCACGGTGCCGCCCACAAGAGCAGCTATGCGTTCAGCAGTAATCGGTTCGATGATTATCCTCCCTGTGAAAATTCTTTATCTCCCTGGGCGCAACCGGCACGTGCGCACAAATCAAAACAGGGATAAAAAAAGGAAGTGCTGTCCGCAGCGTGGCTCCGGAAACAGCACTTCCTTTTCATTCAACTGGTCAACACATGCAACATAGCCTGGTTGCTCAAACTGCGGGGGAACACTCACGCCATCAGCGGAGAAAGAGTGCACCGCCGCAATTCAACACAGAAAAACCATACCACCAGTTATTTTTTTGAGCCCTTGGAATCCTGAGCTGCCACGCCTTTTTCCAGCTCGGCGAGCACTGCCTGAGTCAGATCGACCTGGTTTTTCCCGGCATAGACGATATTGGCGGTCACTGCATCGAAGACGTAGTCATACCCTTCGCGCTCACCGATCTGCTGGATGACCTTGACGATCTTCTGGCGGATTGGCTCGAGCAGTTTGGCTTCTTCCTGCAGAATCTGCCCCTGGGGGCCCCATTTTTCCTGCTGAAACTGTTGCAGCTTGACGAAGAGCTGCTGAATTTCCTGCTCGCGCTCAGCTTTTTTCTGCGGGCTGAGCAACAGGCTCTGGGTTTCCAGCTTGTCGCGCAGGTCCTGGATTTCTTTCTGCATGCTCATGGCTTCCTGCTCCCAGCCCTTCTGCAACTCTTCGAGCTGCTTGCGAACATCCTGAACTTCTTTATAGTTCTCCAGGATTTGCTGGGAATTGAGATAAGCGATTTTAAGCTGCGCCACAGCCTGACCTGCTGCCAGAAACAGCACCAGTGCCAAGGTTCCGAAAATGACTTGAAGCTTTTTCACGAGACCTCCAAAATGATTCATTGAATAGACCAGTGCAGATGCTGCACCTGAACTTTGCGCCGTCGCCAGACGGCACTCCCTCCTTGAATTGTATTCCAAAAACTTTTTCTGACCTGTTTGGCTGGCGAAACGATGTCTCAAAAGACGAGAAAAGCAACCATCTCGCTCGCCTGCAAGCCGGCACCGGATATCGCACCGGCCGGAAAGGCGCAAAAAGGCCGCATGCCCGGAACAACGGCTGAAGAGATACGGGCATGCCTCAAACAACGCTTTTCAGCCCATCAAAACTGCTGACCGAAGACGAAGTGCGGCTTCCAGCTTCCGGTTATCGTACCGTCCGGGTTGATCGTATTGTCGAAGCCATAAGCATAGTCAAAGCCGAGCATGCCGAGCATGGGCATGAATACACGCGCACCGAATCCTGCTGATCGCTTGAGGCGGTACGGGTTGACATCTTTGTAGTTCACCCAGGTGTTGCCTGCCTCAGCAAAGGCGAGCAGATAGATCGTCGGGTTGGGCGAAACCGGGATGCGGATCTCGGCGTTGTATTTCAGCAATGCGCGCCCACCGACACGATCGCCGTTGCCACTGAGCGGATCGTTATACCCCCGCAGCGGAATGGAACGTGTCAGCCCTTCCCCACCGAGGAAGAAGTTGTCAAGATAAGGAATTCTTCCCTGAGAACCAAATTCATTGATCGCACCCAGTTCAAAATTGGTTCGGAAGACGAGCTTCCACCACACCGGTGTGTACCATTCGGCCTTGAAGTGATGTTTGTGGTAGCCGACGTTACCGCCCAGAATACCACCGGCGACTTCTGTCGAAAGGGAAAACTTCGAGCCCTGGGTCGGGAACTCCACACGGTCCAGGCTGTTACGCGAAATGATCTGAGTGATGCCGCTCGTCGTCAGGGGCCACTGCTCGGTAACGATCCCGGACGGGTTGTTGTTGAGGATGAAGTCTGAAAAGTCAGACAGCTCGGTGCGGTCGATACGATAAATCCAGTCACCGCGGAAGTAGTTATCCGGCCAGCGGAATCGCCGCCCGAGGCGCAGGGTTCCGCCACGGGATTTTTGCCGGTACCCGATGTAAAAAGGATCGCGGCTGGTGTCGTAAAAGCTAAACCCGGCAAGAGTCGGCGTATCGAACAACCATGGCTCGGTAAAGTTGATCTGGAAGGACTGATAATAGCGGCCAAAATTCCAGTCAAAACCGAAGCGCTGGCCATTACCGAACAGGTTGTTCATCGCCACACCGACGCTGCCGATGATGCGGTCGCGTTCGCTCCATCCTGCCGACATATTCGCTGTACTGGTACCGCGCTCCTCCACTTCAAAAACGACATCGATGTGCTCGTTGTCAACCGGCTGAATATTCGGCACGACGTTGGAAAAATAGTTGAGCACCCAGACCTCTCTCTGGCTGCGCATGAGCAGAGCTTTGCTGAACACCTGGCCGGGGAACATGTACAGCTCACGCCGGATCACTTTATCCTTGGTCTGCGTGTTGCCGACGATCTGGATTTTGCGGATTTTTACCGCTTTGGCTTCGTTGATCAGATAGTGGATATCGACCGTATCCGCGCCGGCGGGAATTTCCTGCGGGATGATGTTGGCATAGATGTAGCCCGCATCATAGTACAGAGTCCCGAGTTTTTCCTGGACAGATTCCTCGAGTTTTTTCGAGCTGTAGGTGTCCCCTTTTTTAAATCCGACGATCTCGAGCAGTTGCTCGTCGGTATAGAGCTCGTTGCCTTCGAAGGTGATGTCTCCGAACGTATAGCGCGTGCCCTCGTTCACCCAGATATCGATGAACATGTCTTTTTTCTCCGGGCCATAGTAGAGGGAGTCGCGCACGATCTCAGCATCGCGGTAGCCCTCGGAACGGTAAAAATCGAGCACGAGTTTTTTGTCCTCTTCGAACTTCTCCGGATCGAAATCCGCGCCGCGCCACCAGGTGTCTTCCTTGATCTCCTTCATCTGCTTGCGCAGTTTGCGGTCGCTGAAACGCTCGTTACCGTGAAAGGTGATTTTCTCAACCTGCACTTTGTTACCTTCACGGATTTTGAAGCGCACGATAACCCGGTCGCTTTTTTCTGATTCTGACGGCAGAATCTCAGATTCAATCTCGGCAAGCAGATACCCCTTCTCGCGATAGAGCTTGAGCATTTGCCTGCGCACCTGGTTGATCTTGGCCGGCCCGACTAACATACCCGGGAAAAAAGTAATCTCCTTTTCGAGATCCTTTTTCTTGATCTTTTTATTTCCTTCGAGCTGAACCTTCTCAAGCCGGGGCAATTCTTCGACTTTGATTTTCAGATACACCGAGGTACCGACTTCCCGCTCGAGGATGATCTGAATATCGCTGAACATGTCCAGACTCCAGAGGCGGCGGATGGCGTTCTGGATATCGTCAGCAGAGATAGTCGTTCCCACCGTCAACCCGGAAGTGACCTTGATCAGGTTGGCGTCTGCGGTTTTATTGCCTTCAACCGACAGACCGAGAACTTTTGCTTTGCGGGCGGTTTGGGAGTGGAGAGAGGGAATCGCGCTGATTGTAAAAAGAAAAATAAAACAGAAAAACAACTGTTTTTTGCTGGTCATCGATTATACCTGTTACACCTGTTTTTTTCCAAAAAATTGCGCCAAAGTACAAAAGATCAAACTCAAAGTAAAGCAAAAAGTTCGCTGCTAAATCGGGCGGCTGTCTTTGCAGACGAGGGCGAATAAGGGCCAACTTCCCGAAAGCCGGGCAGCCGGTTTCCGTGAACCATGAAGAGCCTATCCCGAAATTATACTATTTTATCGGAAAAGAATAGCGCAACAAAATGTTTTTGTCATCCTTTTCCTGCGTCAGCAGCGGGTTATAATCCAGCCCGATTTGCAGCAGCAAAGCCGGATTAAAACGATACTCCAGCCCGAGGGTATGGCGCAGCCCGAGGGTGTTTTCCGGTAGCTGGTATGTCTTGTCCAGCGTGGTGATCTGTCCTGTATAGAGCAGAAACATCCGGCTGGACAGATACTTGCCGACGGTGAGCTGGGTGCTGTTCAGCAGGGCCAGCCGTAAGTCAGGATCAGCGGCCTGGTTCATCAGCAGAAAATTTCGGGTCAGCCGGGAGTTCAGCCGCACCATATCCAGCCCGAGGGAGCGCTCCAGACTGCGCTCAACGGGCCGTAGCAAAGGACGGATGAGCAGGTTTTCCGTGCCCACGGTAATCATGTCCTGCATCCGTACCCGCGAGGCTTTGTCCGCGGTGTACCCGAGCAGGGAAAGAACCTGCATCTGAGAGCTGTTATACGCCGGGTTTTCGGACTCGAGTTTGAAATAGGTATTCTCAAGCCGGCCACGGCTGCTGAACTCGCCCGTCGCAGGGTCGCGGGCATAGGACTTGAGATAGACATACTGCCGGGTAGAATCCGGAACCGTGGTCCATGCCTTGCCAGACACGACCGGATCGAGACTGCTCTTGTCCCACTCAGCGCTGAATTTATCGACACGGAAGTTCAGATCGAGGTATTCAATCGTACCGCGTGTGGATTCGACCTTGCCGATGATACGAAAACTGCTGGTGTCCGGGCCGGCATCTTCCTGCTGATCGGCCAACTGTTTAACCCAGAAAGCATAGGCATTGCTATCCTGCTCCACCCCATTAACCCGTACAGGTATATCGCCATTTGCAGCCGCAACTGTGCTGCTCTCCGCCTTGCCGAAAATCAACGAATCGATCTCGACCTGCTGCTTGCTCCAGATTTCGTCCGGCCGGCCGAGGACACCGAGAAAGTGCAGCTCGCTGACCTGATCATCGATACCGATGTTGATATAGACTTTGTCGATACCGATGCCGGAGGTGATATTGGTGACATAACGATTATCCCTCCCGGCGATGGCGAGTACATCCCAGTAGCCGTAGAGTAAAATATAGTCGAGCAGGGGGTTCACAGGCTCATCGCTGACTTCAAAGGGGTAGCTGATATTGACATTATTCATGACGACGCTGCCCCGAAAAACCGGACGCCGCCACGGGCCGCCCACCCAGAAGCCCGCCTCATATTCGGCCTGCCCGTCCTCGGTGGCCACGCGCATGCCCTGGATGGTGAAGCGGCCGACATCCCCCTTCGGCATGATACCCGGAATATTCAGGGGCAGGCCCTTGGGCCCGGAGTTCACCTGCAGCGTGCCCAGACTCATCCAATCCTCATCCACAACCAACGGCCTGCCCAGTTCTCCCACGACAACCGGGGCATTGCGATAGTTGCGGACACTGATCTCCTCATCGCCGATACGGCCGCTCATGTGATCGATGGCGATAAAATCATCTTCGGTATGGACTGTGGCCGTGATATCTTCGATCCAGTCCGTCACCTCTGCGAGGCGAACCCGGCCGTCATGCATCTCCAGCTCAGAATCGAACAGGCGAATGGCGTCATACGGCCCCTGCAGGCCGAGACGCAGCCGCCCGTAGCTCGATGATTGCAGGACAACATCGGTCAGATAGTGCAAATCAGCGAGGAAATTGCCTTCCCCTTCGAGTACGAGACGCAGTGAATCTTTGCCATTGAACGGGAAGTAGCCGCTGCCCTGCAGCATATACTGGTCATTGCTGATATAGCTCACGCTCGCGGCCTTAAGACCGGAAAAAGAGAACAATGAGGGCTCTGCACGGCTCCCGGGTACACCGAAATCGACGATGAATTCATCAAAAAGAAACCAGAGGACATTGCCTTTGTTCGCCCGCAAAGAACCGTACACCGGCACAGGCCAGCTCGCCCCCTTGAAACGGGCGTCGATACTCATCTCTCCGCCGACGATGCTGTCCTGCCCGGTAATGGCGACGAGCAGTTCGTTGGCATCGAGTTTATCAGCCTGCAGCTCGAGATCGATATCAAAAGGCGAAAAGCGCATTCCACCGCTCAGTGCAGCGTATGGTTTTTCATTATACAGCAGTGCTGCCTTGTTGATGACGAGACTGTCCTTATCAGCCTGCAAAGCCAGCTCGCCATTAAACCGCCCGATGCCGTTGAACATGCCGTTAATCAGCCAGGCTTCGGCTGTCAGCCGGGGTGTATCAACCGTGCCGTCGAGTTTGACGCGGCCGGCAAGCACACCGCCGGCTTTTCGCTTCCGGTTTCCGGCTTTCTCGAGCAGCTCGCCGATATCCACCCCTGAGAGACGCAGCTCGCCGGAGATCGAGCGATCATCGACGAGAGCGACGCGCAGCTCACCATCGAGCCAATAACGGTTACCGATCCGGGTAAACTGAATGCTGCTGTCCGTCTTACTGCCCTGGAAAGCGACCGCGAGCCCGTTTTCTCTTCCGGGCTGCAAAAAGATGTTGCCGTCGAGAGAGTAGCGTCGCGGCTGGTCGCTCTCTTTGATCGCCATAAAAACCAGGGACAGCTCAGGTCTGTCAGTCTTTTTATCGCGTACGATGATATCGAGTGCTACGGAATCCTGCACTCCTGACACCGCAGTTTCCAGATGATAGGTCTCCTGCAGTCGTTCGGGATATCCGATGCCGAGCAATCGCGCCAGATGGCCCGCATGCGTGATGTGCAGATCATACTCCGGATTGCTGAAAACATCGTCGATCCGGCCATTAACGGCCACGGGTAATGTCGTTGCCCTGGCGCTGAAGTCGAGCCGCCGTGATTCGAGCACAATTTTACCCAGCAGGCGTCTTTTTTCTGCGCCCGGATCGTTCAAATCCATACTGAAGGTACCATCCACACGCGGTGAGGCCAGCGGGCCTGTCACTTTCGCCGTCAGGCCGCCTGTCCGCCGCGGGCTGGAAAAAGGCAGAGCCGGCTGGATGATATCGAGAAAATTTCCGTTCGCCACCAGAACCGCATCGACGCTGTAGGGTTTGCGGGTGAAATTCATCGTGCCGAACCCTTCGAGACTCAGACTCTGGTTATGCGCATGCACCTGCTGAATCGAGAGCAGCGAGTTGCTGAATTCCAGCAGAAAAGCGACATCTTTGAGTTCTCGCTTGCCGGCAATCACGACTTTGTCCGCCCGGAATGCACCGCTGAGGCTGGGAACGCCGAGGCTGTCGAGGAAGGAAATCGCCACCGTACCGGTACCGCTGAGGGGGATGGAAATTTTCGGATAGACCCGCCGGAGGAAACTCTCGATATCGAGCTGTACGGATTCACTGTAAAGATAGGTCTCTGGTTTGAAAATATTGCGGACGTCGCCGGTGAGAATAAAGGGAGAACCATTGAGCCGGTACTCGCCCCGTTCGATGTGCAGATCAAAGTTGTCCAGCAGTACGGTCAGATTGATATCGCTGAAATCGAGATTGGCGTCGCGAACTTTCATCCTGCCGTCATGCATCTCGAGCTTGCCGGTAAGCTCATACCCCGTGCCGTCTTCATTTTCGCTGAAGCGGATTTTACCGGAAAAAACACCGCCACGGGCTTCGATATATTCCGGCTGAAAAATCGGCAGCATGCGCGAAAAGTCATATTCCTTCAGTTCAACGACGAGAGAGTCGATGGCACCGCTGCTCAGGTCCCCGCCTGCCTTGATCATCGCGCTGTACTCATCCGACGTAAAGGGTATGCCTGCCAGCCGGGCAACGATTTTCTGATTTTCGCGGGTTTCCAGCCAGCCGTTGATTCCGCGCAACATAGTGAGGGTTGTGTCGGCGATAAAGCGTGTCCCGAGGGTACCCGTGTACAGAACTTTGCCGTTGCTGATGCTGATCTTTTCCAGAAAACCGGCGGAACGCACGATCTTTTTATACTGCGTTTGGATTTCGGAAATCAGCTCGGGGTCAAAACTGGGGGAGGTGGTGCTGTCCTGCGGGCTGCTGGTGAGCATCAGCACGGGCTCGGTAAAAATGATGTCGTTGCCGGTTTTTTCCAGCTTCATGCCACCTTTGATGAAACTGGCGAGGCTGTAACCCAGGGAGATTTCGCGGATGTGCAGAGAAAAGGAGCGCCCCTGCGGCTGATATACCACACCTTTCAGGCGCAGTGTACCGAGACGGAGCCTGACATCTTCCACCGTAACTTCATCGCCGAAGGCGGTGGTGATATAGCCGTGTATTTTTTGCTGCAGCTTCTTTTCCACCTCCATCACCTGCCAGCCGTAATACAGGCCGGCGGAGAGAAGTGCGAGCACAGCGAGAGTGATGACGAATAGTTTGCGTTTTTTCATTGTTCCCGGGTCAGCAGAGCATGTATCCTCTGCCTCAGGTCAAATTTTGTCGATTTTGGGCAAAGCCGTGATCAGCATCCCGCGCCCGTGCGTGTTGTTTCTCTTGTCTTATGCGGGACACAGCGCATGACAAAATACAAATCCCGAACAATGTTGCCGTCAGCCTGAAATTCTTCACGCCATACAACGAGCAGGCCGGGCAGCCGGAGAAAAGCATAAACCCGATTGCAACACAGCACTACGCTGCTCACAAGGAAAGCCGGGATACCGGGTCGTGTTCATCATTGGATGCACAGGCGACCGGGTGAAAAACCACAGCATGGCGAGTCAACCGGATAACCAGAGCATTTCGTACCCGTGCTGTTGATCATCATTTTGATTACACTGATAAACTTCTGAAGGAGACGATCGCTGATCCTGTTCTTCCTGTGCGCGGCTCTATCGCAGAAACAACGCTGCACAGCAGCTTCCGGCTGCTCAGCGTGGTGAGCTTTATTTCAACCTGTTCAGAGTCGTTCCGGTTCCCGGCCACCGGTAGAGAGATACCGGGTTCATCCCTCTTTTGCAGGTTTTTCCTGTTGAATTTGTTCGCTGACTTTTCCAAAGCGCCGTTCGCGGTTCTGGTAGTCGCGTATCGCCAGGAGAAACTCCTGTGCACGGAATTCAGGCCAGAATGTGCTGGTCACAAAGATTTCGGTATAAGCGAGCTGCCAGAGTAAAAAATTACTCAACCGTAATTCACCACTGGTACGGATGAGCAGGTCGGGGTCAGGCAGGGAGGCAGTGTACAGATGGTTGGAAATAAGCTGCTCGTCAACATCGGTTGCAGAGAGTTCGCCGCGCTCAGCCCTGGCGACGATCTCCCGAACAGCATCCGTCAGTTCGCGCCGGCTGCTGTAACTCAGGGCGAGAATGAGCGTGAGACCGGTGTTATTTTCCAGATAATTGATCGCCTGGAGCATCCCCTGTCGTGCGAGGAACGGGAGATCTTCCAGACGCCCGATCGTCTGTAATCGGACATTGTTCCGGTTCAGCTCTTGCATCTCTGAGCGAATCGTTTTCATCAGCAGCGACATCAGTGCACTGACTTCGCCCTTCGGGCGGTTCCAGTTTTCAGTCGAAAAAGTGTACAGTGTCAGGTACTTGATCCCTAATTCACCGGCAATGCGCACGACCTCACGTACCGAATTGATCCCTTCCTTGTGCCCTTCGACACGATCGAGCTGGCGCTGTTTTGCCCACCGGCCGTTGCCATCCATAATAATAGCAACATGTTCGGGCAGGTTCCCGGCCTGTAATATTTCCTCGATGAATTCGTTTTGATCTTGTATCACTGTCGCCTCAGTTCCTTTTCCACCAAAAATATGAATTTTACCGTAAAATCACCTGAAAGTCAAGGGAAATTGCGGAAGCACTCAGGAGCGAAAATACAGCTCCCGGAAGTATCTGGCAGATACATTTCAGTAAACTCAGCCAATTGGGCTCGGCCCGGATACCACCATCTGTCATACCACCCGAGCGAAGCGCAGTGCCCGAATCTCATCTTTTCGGGTACATTCCTGAGTCTGGGAGATTCCGGTCTTCCGCTGCAGGAAAACCAAAATAACGATTCGGGTGCAGG
>DRLW01000477.1 GCA_011375275.1 Bacteroidota bacterium | reverse complement strand
CTGAAGGCAAAGTCCGGCACCGAGCCAAAGCTGACGCGCCGGCCGCTACCGCCGCGGGGCCGTGTTTGCTGAGCTGCCTGTTTACCGGTAAACTGCGCTGTCATGGGCTGCTCACGCCCGGCGAGATATTCCACGGCCTCGCGCACGACAGCAGCGACCTTGACCATCCCGGCTGCATCGATTTTATCAGCCGTATCGCTCGGGCGGTGATAATCCAGATGCACGCCGCTGAAAAACTGCACTGCAGGCACCTGCGCATCGAGAAAACTCTTCTGATCACTCGATCCAAAATCATCAGCGACAGACTCAACCTGAATGCCGGTTACAAAACCAGCGCCGCGAAAGATGTGCACCCATTCACTTGCCGAACCTGTGCCGAAAATAGTGATCTTCCGCGTGCCAAGACGGCCAACCGTATCGAGATTGAGCATGCCGATGCACCTGGAGGCGGGAAAACGCTGCGTGGATTTGACATAATACTTCGAACCGAGCAGCCCGGCTTCCTCGCCTGAAAAAGCAACGAAAACCACGGTGCGTTCGGGCTGCATGTTTTTGCCGAGAATACGCGCCAGCTCGAGCAGCACGGCAACACCGCTGGCGTTATCATCAGCTCCGGGATGAATTTTTCCCTCATCACCACTGTGCACATCCGGCCAGCCGGTGCCGAGATGATCATAGTGGGCACCGATAACCACACTCTGTCCCTCGTACTTCGGATTTGTCCCCGGAATAATGCCGACGACGTTTTTCAGAGTTGCGGTCTGCTCCTGCGGGCCATATTTTTCCTGCCAGACCTGAAAAAATGTCTGCTCATCACTACCCGGCTGCAGGCCCGCCTGCCGGAAAACATCGGCGATATACCCGGCAGCGCGCTCCAGCTCTGCGCTCGCGGCACCGCGACCTTTCAGTGTATCCGAAGCCAGCCATGTGACATCCCGGAGCATTCTCTCCTGCGAAAAAACAGGCGCAAGAGAAGCCAGTGCCTTCCTGCCCGGGCGTGCGGCTGCTGCACCATTTTTATCAGCAAGCCGGCGCGTCAGAGGCGAATGGACCGCAGGCCACTGGCCCTTGAAAAAATTCTCCGGTTCATCCCCCTTAAACGCCAGGTAGCTGTACTTGCCGTAGTGCGGCAGTTTGCGAGCCAGCCCCGGCATGGCTGCCGGATTCATCGTAGCCAACAGCCCGATGCTGAAATCCGCGTTGTTCGGATTACGCGCTGTGGTGATAATGCTGTGCTCCTGCCGCAGCAGCGTTTGCTTGCCGATGCGGATTTGTTCGTCCCGGAAATCGATATCGTAATCTGAACTGGCCTGCTGCAGGGCGGTCAAATAGCGATTTTCAAATCCAAACAGCCAGACGGCTTTATCCTCAGGCAGCCCATCGAGTTCGCTGTCATGCACGACCTCGATGTGACCACGCTGGGATTTTCGCCAGTCATCTGCGATAGCCTGATAACCCTGTAAAACTTCATTCTCCGCAGAGGCCGGCAGAACCAGCACAACCTGCTCTGCACCGAACATCTGTGACAGAGCTGGAGGAATCTCATTGCGATGCAAACGCCGGAAAACATCAAACTCCGGATCGACATCCACACGCAGCGGCCGGGCCGGCAAAGAGAGTGTCACGGTTTTGCTCTTTGCCTGCATGGGTATGATCTGCTGAAATGCTTTATCGCTGTTTTCCAGTGTGATTGCCACGGGCACATCGAGGACAAACGCATCGCCATCCTGAATCTGTTCGAGAGTAAGCGTCATCTGCCAGCGGTCTGCCTTTTCAACAGCTTCAAGCGTTGCGATACGCAGTTCCGGCGCGCCGGGACGCTGCACCCACTGTTCGAAAAATGAGCTGAGGTCTGTTTCAGCAATATCTGAAAAAACCGATGCCACATCGCTGAATGATGCGCGTTTATAGCGGTACTGCCGGTAGAATTGCTGCAGTCCGCGCACAAAAAGCTCGTCACCGATCTTTTGCCGCAGCATGTGAAAAAGCATCAGCGTTTTACCATAGCCCACTGCTTCGGTTACCGAGGAGTGCCGTGAGCGGAACTCACTCAACGGGAAATCCTTATCCTTCTTGACATAATCTGTATATTTCTGCAAGGTCGCCCGGCGGTATTTGACGCCAGCACCGCGCTGTTCCTGTATGAGATGGTCGGCGAGATAAGCGGTCAGCCCTTCGCACCAGTTGCCGGTGGGGTAATCAACAAAAACGCTGTTCCCCCACCAGTTGTGCAAAATTTCGTGTGGATACGAGGAATGCAGAATAAACGGAAAGCGGATGATTTGCGGGCCAAGCAGCGTAAAAGAGGGCATGCCATACCCTGTTTCCCAGAAATTTTCCACCAGCGCGAATTTGCTGTATGGATAGGGGCCGATGAGCTGGCGGTACATTTCAAGATACTGAGCCGTGACTTCAAGATATTTATTGGCCAGGGCATCATCTTTTGTCCGCAAAAACGCCTGCGCTTCGACAGCGCCGGCAGAGCGGGAATATTCCACGAACTGCGCAGCGACGAGATAAATTTCATCCTGTGGCTCGGAAGAATCCCAGACAACCCGGCGTTTGCCATCCGTGATCTGGTGCAGCGTCCGCTTGCCCTGACTGACCACATCCCAGCCCGGATCAACCGTGACATCGAGAACGAAAGTCTGCAAGTCATCGCTGAACCAGGGATACCAGTAAGTGGCGGCAGAGAGATAGACTCCCTGTGCCGAGATCGTGCCCGGCGTTTCGCTGAAACTGCGGGCATACTCCTCGCCCCGCTTTTGCAGCGGATGGTGAATGACGCCTGCGTACCGGAGCGTGAAAGTACGCACCCCCTGAGGTAAAGTGATGGTAAAATGCTCGAGATCGAGACGCTCATCCAGAGAAAAAGAGCTGTTGTTGATACCAAAATGAGCCGGCTCCGGCTTTTCAGCATTTTTTTGCAGCACCACTCCCTGCGTCATGCTTTCAGGCGAAAGCCCGCCATGCAGGAGAAAATGAACTGTCCCGCCCCGGCCGGACACCAGCGCCTCCGGCAGAGTGATGGTATCGAAAACCTGCAAGCGCTGCTGCTCCGGCTGCAGGGTAACTTTCATCTCGTGTCGAAGAGTCTCCTCCTGTGCGGCAAGACTGCCAGTGCAAAGCACGGCGGCGATCATCCAAAACAACACACGGCGTCTGAGCATAATCATCACTCCTGAAAAAGTGTACGAGTGTAGGGTATAAAGAAGCAACAAAGCGGTTTTCGTAATTTTTCTGGGTATCCACTTAACTCAGCACGGTTGTATCTTTTCAAGCAGGCCGCCAGCAATAGCACGTGCCTGCCCCCGAACCGTCATTCCGGTTTCCCCGCAGGGGAAGACCGGAATCCCCCGGACTCTGGCACGTGCCAGAAAAGATGAGATTCCGGCACGGCGCTGCGCCTGGCCGGAATGACACATGCGGGTATTTGAGCCGGACCCGGTTTGCTGAGTAAACTGGTACCCGAGCGTAATTTTGTAGAACTCAAAATTTTTTCAAGCTAAAGCTTTTCTACTTTTTCCAGATCTTTGTT
>DRLW01000476.1 GCA_011375275.1 Bacteroidota bacterium | reverse complement strand
GCCCAGTGTGCATAGGCCACCCAGATGATGATCAGCAAAAACGTTGCATGGATGTACACACCGATACCGCGATAACTGCCCACTCTCCACGCCCACTTCATCATCTTCTCCTATCATTTTTTTTTGAAAACAGCTCTTCACAGGCCGGCAAATGACAGCTTTTCGAAAGCTCAGTTCTTGCTCTCTTCTTCGTCGTCCTCGATGGCGATTTTTTCGCCGGCGCGGGTAAAAAGCACATCGTTGATTTTGCCGAAACGCCGGAAGAAAGCCCCTTTTTCTTCCAGTGCTTTGTGGATGGAAAAACCGAGAATGACCAGATCAGCGTCTTCTGAATGGCGTTCGACCAGGGACTCATACGTGGTTTTCTTTCGGTCCCAGGGTATCTTTTTGATTTTCTTGCGTGAAATAGGAATACGCCCGAGCTCGACGAGACGATTCAGGCGCTCGGCTTCGACTTCGAGATGCTCTTTCTCAAACGCCGCGTATAACTCGACCTCTGCTCCCTCCCACTCCGGGTGCCCCATGATGATGTACGCCAGCAGAATCATGAGATTGGCGTTGCGATAATCCCCCGGCGTCAGCCAGATGTGGATCATCTGCTTGTACCCGAACCGTCTTTCTGAGGAACGCAGCACGCACATGTTGAAACTGACATAGGAAGCGAACTCACAGCCGGCGAGAATATCACTGATGTCAGTCGCATGATCGCGGTGGAACTCGAATAAAATGCTGTTATTATCCATGCCCGCGATCCCGGGAATCTGCACGATCTGCGCCACGGCAGTACGAAAACTGGGCGAGACGATGGTATCGACGTAAATCCCTGCGTGGCTGCTTTTGCTCAGACGGATCAGCTTTCCCAGTGTGCGAATCGATTCTCTGTTGGTTTCGCGCGTCAACCGGCCTTTGATGAAGTGGATAAACGTACCAAAGCCATAGTATCGTGAAATCCAACGCAGCAGATCAAACGCGGCGAGGCGGGTAAACGAGTCTGAAGAAATGGCGATAAAAGAGGGCCGCCAGTGTGCCGGAGAGCTGCGCGAACGCTTGCTCTGGATCAGCACCTGCAGCCGGCGGGTGAGCTGAAACAGGACTCCCTTGAGCATGGCAGAGAGGTCGTCATCTCCGGTGTGGCTGTGCCGGAGTCCGAAGTAAATCAAAATGATGGCGACTATAGCCAGCATGGCATAGAGCGGAGCCATCTGGAACATCATCACAAAAGAAGCGATGGCACCGATCAGCGAAATATACCAGCGCGAGCGGAAAGCCGGACGGTACGAGGGATTGCCGGCAAAATGTTCGAGGAAACTCACCAGGCAGAGGGAGCCGTAGGTGATCATAAAAAACATGCTGATGATCTGAGCGACGAAATCGACATTTCCGAGCAACACAACAGTCAGAACGATCACTGCTGTGACCAGCGTCGCATGCCGGGGTTCGTTGGAGTCCCCCCTGCCGGCGCTGAGGAATCTATTGAGTTTTTCCGAGGGGAAGATACCATCCGCGGCCAGGGCCTGCATGGTGCGCGGGGCGATCAGGATAGAGCCGATGGCTGAGGACAGGGTAGCGGCGGCAAGTCCGATGGGAATGATCGGCCCCCAGATGGCGATTTGACTCATGGCAAACTGGTCGGCTGCGAGCTGCTCCGGCGTCAGATTCGAGGCCAGTTTCCAGATCACCAGTACGTACACGACCATGCCGATCAGCGTCGCAGACAGGGTGCCGAGGGGAATAGAACGGCGCGGATTCTTCAAATCACCCGAGAGACCGACACCGGCTGTCATGCCGGTAAAAGCCGGAAAGATTATGGCAAAAACGATGAAAAAATCGTCGGGATTCTGCACGCGCGCAAAAGGCTCAAACTCCGGCGGCGACTCGCTTGTGCCCATAAAGAAGAACAGCAGGGAAGTACCCAGAATCGTCACCACCACCCACAGGGCTGAAACGCCGAGGTCGGCTCCTTTGTACAGAATAACGGACAACAGAACAACCGTCGCCGGCACGCCGATCATCCATGCCTGCGGCTCAATACCGGTCTGCGCCTGCAGCCAGCCGAACAGCGGGCGGAAAGATTCCGAGAAGGCGATCATATAGAAAGCCACGGAAATAGCCTGTGAAAAATACAGCGAGATGCCGATGGTACCACCGACCATGGGGCCGAAGGAGCGGCTGATGATGTAGTACTCGCCCCCGCCTTCGACTTTGCGGTTGGTGGCGATTTCAGCGATCGCCATGGCCGTGGGGATGGTGATGGCATGGCCGATGAGGATGATCAGCAGCGTGCCGAAAAATCCTGCATGCGCCACAGCATAGCCAAAGCGCAAAAACAGAATCGTGCCCAAAATCGTGCTGATCCCGGCGAGAAAAACCGGTGCGGTGCCAAAACCATGACCCTGCTGCCGTGCCTGCGCCATCATTTCTCCTGCATCCAGAGTGTTGCATCATTCCTTCTCTTTGCGGCAAGCTATGATTTTTTCGTACTGATGTCAAACAGTACTTGACGACGGCCATGCGAAGGCAGAAAAAAACGCGGCCTGCAACCAGTCAGCCGCAAGCCGCGCATTCGGGGGGTAGGTCAAACACCGTGCTTTCCCGCAACATCTTAGGCAAAATTCACCGCACAGGGGAAGCGGGATGGACAGAATTCTCTCTGAAATTGTGAGTCTTCAGGATATCCAGTTAAGTCAGCACGGTTGCATTTTTTCAACTTGTCTGCCTGACAACTGCACGTGCCTACACCCAAACCGTCATTCCGGTTTCCCCCGCAGGGGGAAGACCGGAATCTCCCAGCCTCAGGCACGTGCCCGAAAAGATGAGACCCCGGCACCGCGCTTCGCCCGGTCGGAATGACAGATGTCGTTTTCTGGGCCAGGCCCGGTTCGCAGAATAAACTGGACACCCGGACAGCTAATCAGCGGATATGAATTATTTCCCGCTGGTTTTCGTCTGCTTGATTCCCTCGACCGAAAGGGAAATTTTCACCTCATCGCTGACGACAACGCCGCCCATATCCATGGACTTGCTCCACTTCACACCATAGTCCTGCCGGTTGATCGTCAAACTGCCGACCGCGCCGATGCGGATGTTGCCCCACGGGTCTTTGATGTGACCGGTAATCTTAAAGGGAATTTCCACCTGTTTGGTCACATCCCGGATGGTCAGATCACCGATGGCGACGTACTGGTCACCGCGCTTTTCAAAACGCTTGCTGCGAAACGTGATCAGAGGGAATTTTTCCGCATTGAAAAAATCATCGCTGCGCAGATGGTTGTCGCGTTTTTCGTTGTCGGTGAAAATACTCGCCGTTTTGATATCAACCGATACCGACCATTTGCTCATGTCGTCCTCGTCGTACTGGATCTCACCCGAGAACTCGCGGAATTTACCGGTCACCTGACTGAGCATCATGTGCGTTACGGTAAACTCCACTTTGGAATGGGCCACATCCAGGACATACGTGTCCTGAGCAGACAGGAGATTGGCGGATAACAAGACCGACATGAAAGAAAACAACATTGTGCGTACCATGGGTACCTCCAGAGAATAAGATATTGTGACTGTTTTGCCGCATCAGGCCGGGAGACAGGCCAGGCCCGGCAAGTACGGCTCGTTTTTTCATAAATATGACAGCACCCCGGCAGAGCAGGCCCACGCCGGGTGCTTTCGCTTTTCAGTTCCACACTGCCACCACAGCCCGGACGTGCAGAGATAAAAACTCCGCCGGTGTGGATTGAACAGTATTTTTGTGTCGCGACAATATATACAATTAAAACTAATGTAGCAACATCTTTTTTTGGAAATTTTTTTACCCGCGCATTTTATCCAGAAGCCGGTTCAGTTGCCGCGCTTCCTTTTCGCTCAGGGTCATAAACTTCTCTTCATAAATATCGCTGGTCGCATCGATGCGATCGAGCAAATCCAGACCGGCTTGCGTGATTTTGACATCAACGGCGCGGCGGTCGTGCTCGCACCCCGTTCGCTCTACCAGCCCCTTGATGCGCAGTTTTTCCACCAGCCGCGAAGCGTTGGACATCTTATCCAACATGCGCTCAGCGAGTAAACTGACCTTAGCCGGCTCCGGATACTGGCCGCGCAGAATGCGAAGAATATTGAACTGCTGCTTGGTCAGGCCAAAGGGATCGAGCCAGTTCTTTATCAACTGGTTGAGCCAGCTCCCGGTCAGCATCAGGTTGATGCTCAGTTTATGGTACTCATTCTTAAAGGTATATTGTTGAATTTCATCTTCCAGGCGCATGCGATATCCCTTCTCAGTATATGATATGCTCCGTTTCTGCGACTATCGCTTTTGTGACAAACTTATAAATATACCTTCAGAGACTCAACGACGCAACTGTATTCTGCGCCGGCTTATTGACAAATTTTCCTCCTGCGCAAAGAATTCCCTCTCATCAAACGCCCTCCTCTCCCCTCTCGTCACACCGCTCCCGCGGCTACACACAAGCGAAACGAGATGCCGCCCGGTCGGAAAACGCTTCCTGCTTCAGAAATTAAAATGGATTTCTCCTCAAATCGTGTGGGCTGAATTGTCGCCCTGGCTGTATCGCGACATTCATGTCGCGGGGCATGATATTTTCCGTTATTCAGGATGCCCCAGGCCGGATGGCTGTGACACAACAGAAATACCACGGTACGTGTACCTGGGGTGTAGAGGTCCCCTATACATTAAAATCAGGGACAAAACCCGACCCGTAGGGGCGACCCGCCGGTCGCCCCTACACCCGTGCGTCTCTACAAAAAACCCAGGCCAGCCCCCCAATCCATCGGTTCCATCATGGCCGGATTTAAATCCGCGATCACCAAATGAGATAGACGGAAAAATAAATATCGGGGGGCAAAATTCCGTAGGGGTTCAAAATTTGTAGGGGTTCAAAATTTTGAACCCCTACAAACAACACCGACAAAATAAATATCAAAAAATTATCCCCACATCCATTGGCGCCATTATATGTGGATTTAAAATCGGCGTTACAAAATCGTTTCGCCCAAATATCGATATGTACACCGTTTCCTTTTTTGTAACACAATTATTGCTATTGTTGATGGAAACAGGCACGAAACCCGTCGGGGCGACCGGGGGGGTGCCCCGACATCGCGGCTCGCACCCGGAATTATATCGTCAACAATCCCCAAATGTGGCCAGGGACAAATATCATTTTTACAACCATCAACACCGAGCCGATTTGCAAAACGATAATTTCCCAACCCACCCAATCTGAGGAAGAGCCTTCCGCTCATTTACCGAGATAAACCGAGACCAGCCGCTTCAGCGAGCCGTCCTGCAGCAGACGGTACAAATCGGCACCGGGGCAGACCGTCTCGCCCGGGGCATAGTCGCGGTGGCTGGCGAGGGCATCGAGGCCGAGCTCGTACCGTGCGATCAGCCATGCTGAAAGCCGGGCGAGGGCATCGACTTGCGCAGGTTGAATTTTTTGCACTTCATAGTTGCCGATGACGTTGATGAGCGCATGGCCGCGAGGATCGTAGCTGGTGTTGGTATCTCCCGGGTAGGCAAGCGGGCGGGCTTCATAAATTTTTCCCTGCAGATCGATTATATAATGGTAAGGGATATCGATCCATCCCTTTTCGCTCCGGCTCCAACTCTGCAGATTTTTCAGATAGGCGACGATATCCTTCTCTTCACCGACCTCAACGCCGCCATGGTGTATGGTCACGCGGGAAATTTCATGCTCCGGCAGGGTTCGCTCCAACGGCTGCCAGCCCCACTCGGCGCGCGTAACGACTGGCAGATCAGGCGGGTAGGTCTCCACAGCGACGGAGATCCTTTTCCCCGGTGTCGAGGAACACGCCTGCAGCAGCAGGGCCACTCCCAGCCAAAGTATGGTTCGAAAAAACATCGGTCTGTTATCCTTCCTGCAGATTTTTCAGTGTACAGCACGAATTAGGTCTATCGCTCTCTGTCTGCCCGCTGCGATCCTCAAGGCCTGACGGCTTTGTACAGCGTCATGGTGCCGAAAATTGTGCTGAAGGAACGCGTGCTGGTCACGTTCTCAAAACCAGCCTGCTCAAACAGTTCGATCAATCGGCCTTCGACATTATCCTGAGTTGTGCGGAAACCATCGAGAAGCTGAATAAAATAAAACAGCCCGCGCATCAGTATGTTTGCAGCTTTGCCCCAGTCAGCGATGTGCAGCTCGGCACCGGGTTTGAGAACCCGAAACAGCTCCGCCGCTGTCCGCTCTTTGTCTTCCCAGGCCAGGTGATGAAAAAACAGACTGGAGACAACCCGGTCGAAATAGTTATCGGAAAAGGGCAGGTCAAAGGACAACGCATGGTCAAACTTCAGCTTGACACCGGCTCTTTCAGCTTTGTGAATGGCCCGGGTCAGAACAGCGACATCACCATCAACGCCGATAACATCAACATCCGGGTACTGTTGTTTTATCCATATCGCCAGGGTGCCGGTACCGCAGGCGAGATCGAGAACTCTGTGGCCGGGACAAAAGCCCGCCTGTTCGATGAGCGCGTTCTTGAACGTACGCTCGCGCGTCGTCGCTCCGACGACAGCATCATAATACGGCGTCAGCCAATGAAAGCCGAGCGCCGGCACATATCCGGAAGATGCACTACGTCCCATAATCATCCCCTGTTGTTCCTGGAATATGAATTCCATAAAAAGCAGTGTAATGAATCAGGCCCGGTTTGCAGCGATGAACCCTGAAAAACGACACGCATCGAAGGGCCTGATGGGAACTAAAGTATGGAGAGGTTCCTGATGCACTTTACAGAAAAATCTGTATTTGCGCAAGCACAACGATATAAAACGAAACAAGCCGGCGACCGGAAATGCCCGGAGAGCCGGCTTGTGCATGAGATAGACCTGATCTACTGAGCGAGTTGCTCGTACTTGGTCTTATACTTGTGGTACAGGGTCTTGTGCTTATTATTCAAATCCACTTTACGCCCCTGCAGGTAGAGCAGACTGACATGGGTCATCACCTCGAGAGGATTGCCATCGCTGACAAACAGAGTGGCATCTTTGCCCGGCTCCAGGGTTCCCACCCGGTCGGCAACGCCTGCGATCATCGCCGGATAAAGGGTGATCGCTTTCAGCGCTTCATCCACCGGCAGGCCATAGGAGGCGGCTTTGGCTGCGTGGTAGGGAAGGTTACGCTCATTGCCAAAGGAGGAACCGCCGGAGATGGCAAATCGCACGCCGGCTTCGTGCAGTTTCTGCGGCAGAGTGAAGGGTGTGTCAAATGCTTCGTCGCGACGGCTGGGCGTGCGCAGGACCGGGGTGACGATCACCGGGATATCGCGCTCTTTCAGTAAGTCCGTCACCCGCCACGCGTCGGCGCCACCGACGAGCACCATTTTAAGATTTTCACGCTCTGCCCACTCTATGGCAGCGAGAATCTGCTTGACCTCATCAGCCACGACCCAAACCGGCACCTCGCCGCGCAGCACGGGCAACATGGCTTCCCAGCGGCTGTCGTATTTATGAAAGGGCACGCCCTTTTTGCCGGCTGCCTCCCGGGCGATCTTGTAGGCGCGTGCTTTTTCCATCGCTTTGTGCAGTTTTTCGACGTTCTTTTTCGAACGTTTGCGCTGCTCTTCGGGAGACTGCGTCATCCACCATGCGGTGATCACCGTCATGCGCGGCCAGTTGACCACCATGCCGACGGGCGATTTCAGGGTCATATCCTCCCAGGTCCAGCCATCCAGTTGCAGCAGAGCAGCCTGACCGGCGATGACGCCGCCCCGGGGCATGCTCACGGCCATGGCCACGCCATTGGCACGCGTAACCGGGAAGTGCTCGGAATCGGGATTGATGGCAACCGCCGCCTTGACATTGGGGTTGATCTCTCCCAGCTCGGAAAAATCGCGCGTCGCAGAAGTCGAGTTGATCTCTGTCAGCCCGAGAATCGAAGCGGATTCAATCATGCCCGGATACACGTGCTTGCCGGAAATATCGACGCGCTGTGCATCAGCCGGAATCTCGATTTTTTCGCCGACAGCAACGATTTTGCCTTTGTCGAAAAGGATCATGCCGTTTTCAATCGTCGCGCCTGCCATGGTATGGATGGTCCCGCCCACGAGTACGATGGGCTTTTTCTGCGGCCCGGCCGGAATCTGGTCTGATGCCGACACACTGGCGACAGCGAGCAGCATACCCAGACAGGCAGTTTTCAGCCCGGCAACCAGTGTCTTTTTATGAATTGTTCTCATTTTTTTCTCCGTCTTAAGAATTATCAGGCTGTCACCCAGCGACTCATCGTGTTTCAAGATCGCCTTCCACCTCACACATGCTGCCATGTCCGGTCTGTTCGCGGTCAAAATTGCTGTGGCGGATCACAGCTTTGGTTTCATCCGCTCCTCGCCGGCGCATGCCGCGCCCGGCCGGGCCCTTGCCT